>CAMENQ010000028.1 GCA_945928585.1 uncultured Roseburia sp.
GTTCAGAATCAGTCAGATATGTTTTTTTGATGAGAACAGAAGTTTGGAGAGGGTAGTTATATCCTTTACAAATACAGATGAAAGTACAGAAATCGAGCAGAGCTTAAAATTTCACTCTGAAAAAGATCCTCTTACACATTTGCCAAATATAAATGCCTTCTCAAGAAATGTAACAGAGATGACGCAGAATAATCCGTCAGGAAAGTTCAGTATGATTAGGATGGATGTAGAGGGCTTTCGTGTCATAAATGATATGTTTGGAGATAAAGAAGGAGACAGGCTGCTGACGTTTATCGGAGTCAGAATTCAGGAGTGTCTTGACGAGGATTCAAATGTGTCATACTGCAGAACGGCTTCGGATGTATTTCTTATGTGCGTATCTACAAAAGAGTACTCAGTTGCAAGTATTATAGAATATTTAAGAAGAGCAGTTATTTCATATCCTTGTATGTATGATATACAGCTTGCATTTGGAGTGTATGAAATTACGAAGGAGGATATAGACAGGCTTACTCCCGTAAATACATATATAGACAGGGCAACAGCGGCACAGAATACCATAAAAGGTAATTACCTTAATCATATTGCCTATTATAATGAAGGACTGGCACAGCAGGAGAGGCGTGAGCAGATGATTATATCAGATATGCAGACGGCTCTTGCAGAAGAACAGTTTGAAGTGTATATTCAGCCAAAGGTTGATATGAGTACAAAAAAGATAGTTGGCTCAGAGGCACTTACACGATGGAATCATCCGACCAGAGGCATAATTCCGCCGGGAGAATTTGTTCCTGTATTTGAAAAAAACGGATTTGTCGTAGAACTTGATGAATACATTATAAAACAGACCTGTAGGCTTATAAGAAAGTGGATTGACAAAGGTATACCGGTATATCCGGTTTCTGTAAACCTGTCAAGGACAAACTTATATAATCCTCAGCTAGTTACTCATATAGAGGAATATATAGCAGAGTATGATGTACCCAGAGATAAGATAGAATTTGAACTTACAGAAAGTGGTTTTGCCACAGACAATAATCATCTGTCTGCGTTGTCAAAAAAACTGCAAAGCAGAGGCTTTAGGGTATATATGGATGATTTTGGAAGTGGATACTCTTCACTTAATGCACTTAGGGAAATATCTGTAGATGTACTTAAAATTGATTTAAGATTTCTCCCTACCGAAAAAAATGATATTAAGGCAAATACCATACTAAAGCATGTAGTGTGGATGGCACAGGATTTAAATATGGAAATAGTAGTAGAAGGCGTGGAAAAGCAGGAACAGGAGGATTTTCTTGTTAAGCTTGGATGTAAAGTAGCCCAGGGCTTCTATTATCACAAACCTATGACAGTAGAGCAATATGAGAAAGAAGTTATGGAGGGTTAATCGATGGATGAGAAGATATTATTGGTAGATGATGCAAAATTTGCCAGAAAGGTTGCGTTAAAGTCATTGCAGAATGGAGGCTTTGACAATGTGATTCAGGCTACAACGGCAGCAGAGGCTATGGAGATGTTTGAAAAAGAAAATCCGGATTTAGTACTTTTAGATATTACATTACCGGACAATTCAGACTTAACGCTGCTGGAAAATTTATTAAAGAAAAAGCCTGACGCAAAGATAATTATGACATCTGCCATAGGGCAGGATTTGATTATTGAGGATTCCATAAATGCAGGAGCAAAGGCCTTTGTAACAAAGCCATTTACAGAAAAGGAATTTCTTGAAACGATTTTTAAAGTCCTTGAAGAAAAGGAAGTCTGAGAGGGGGTAGAGATTTGAATATTTTTAATGAAGAAGGATTAATAGATTCTGATGTTCAGGATGTATTATACGAGCTTGGAAATGTAGGATTGGGAAATGCCAGTATTACAGTAGGCCGGATTATGGGAGTCAGACTTCATATAGGGGTGCCGAAAATTATTCCTGTAGATGAAAAACTTGCCACGGAGCTGGTAGATTTTAATGGCAAACTTGGCATTATGATGAAGTTTCAAAAGACACTGCATGGGGCTATGCTCATTATCATAAAGGAGGAGTTTGTAGATAAGGTAGTAGAAAAAATGACTGAAAATGAAGACATAAACTGCGATGAATCAGAGCGGATATCAGTTATTCAGGAATTTGCCAATATTATATGTGCAGCATATCTTAAAGCAGTAGGTCAGTATACGGAAATGCGTATATATGTTAAACCATCAGGTTTTAACGATATATCAGTAAACGATATTATGAATAAATATAATAAGGCTATATGTATAGATACAAGTTTTACCGTTGTTTATGAAAATGGGGATGTATTGGATGATGTCGGACATATGGTTATGCTTCCTGATGAAGAATCAGTTGAAAAGCTTATAGAACCATTATGCGATTAATATTTACAGATAATAAAGAGTCTGTCGCACTAAGAAATATAATGTTGTATTATATTTCAGGTGCGGCAGCCTCTTTTAAATTATAGAATAGGAGAAAAAAGAAAATGAAAAAGCTGTTTGGGTATATGAAACCATATGCCATTCTTGCGTTTATATCACCACTTATGATGATAGGTGAGGTAGTAGCAGATTTAATACTTCCGTATCTGATGTCATTTATTGTAAATTATGGTATTACAGGTATAGATATAAATGACAGTGAAAAAGGTTCACATATTGCTGCATCAATAATGAAACTGTTTCATGGAAGTGATTACGGAAGTATGGATATAATTATTACCTTTGGAATACTTATGCTGGTGGTAACGCTTGTAGGGGGCTTTTTTGGAGTGTCTTGTGCTTATACTGCAGCCAGAGCGGCACAGGGCTTTGGAAATGATTTAAGACGTGATGCATTCAGCCGAGTAATGTCACTTTCTATTGAGCAGACGGATAAATTTACTACAGGTTCGCTTGTTACAAGAATGACGAATGATATTACCATGGTAATGGATTTTATGGAAATGCTTATGCGTATGTTTGTACGTTCGCCGATGTTTCTGATTGGCGGTACTATTATGCTGATAGCACTTAATTTACAGTTTGGTGTCATACTTTTATGTTCAATACCTGTTCTTGTTATAGTTCTTGCCATTGTACTGACAAAAGCAATGCCATTATATGAAATAGTACAGAAAAAACTGGATAAGGTAAATTCGGTAGTACAGGAAAATGTAAATGGCGCAAGAGTTGTGAAGGCGTGTGTAAAAGAAAATTATGAATATGAAAGATTTAAAAATGCCAACGGGGAACTGAAAAATACAAATTATTCTGTGTTGAAGCTTATGTCGGTTATTACTCCTGTGCTTACTGTTATACAAAATCTTGCAGTCATAGCAATTATATATATAGGCGGCTTAAATATAAGCATAGAAAAAAACGGCATGGATACAGGTACGATAATGGCAGCAGTTACATATATTTCACAGGTAATAATGTCAGTTATGATGACTACAAATATGTTTCAGTCTATTTCAAGAGCAACAGCATCCGGAAAGAGAATACGTGAGATTATAGATACACAGCCTGTTATATTAGATGGTAAAGGTAAAGAACCGGGTAATTCAGATTCAGAAATTGCAGTTGAAATGGAAAATGTAGGCTTTAAATATCCTGAGACAGTAGGAAGACCTGTGCTTAAGGGCATAAATCTTAAGATAAAAAAAGGAGAAACCTTTGCCATAATAGGTGCAACCGGATGTGGAAAAACATCACTTGTATCACTTATTCCAAGATTTTATGATGTTACAGAGGGGGCTGTATATGTAGACGGTGTAAATGTAAAGGATTATAAGCTGTCAAAGCTTAGAAAAAAAATCGGCTTTGTAATGCAGAAAAGTGAGTTATTCTCAGATACCATAGAAGGCAATATAAAATGGGGTAAGGAAGATGCTTCATGGGAGGAAATAAAAGATGCTGCCCGGGCGGCACAGGCATCACCGTTCATTGAAGAATTCAGCGATGGCTACAATACATTTATAGCGGAAAAGGGAGCTTCCCTTTCGGGAGGACAAAAGCAGAGAATGTCAATAGCCAGAGCATTAGTAAGAAAACCGGATATCCTTATACTTGATGATTCTACCTCTGCACTTGATCTTGCCACGGAGGCTAAGCTTAGGGCTTCCTTTAAAACAGTGCTTGATAAAACAACTGTCATAATGATTGCACAGCGTATAGCCAGCGTTATGGAGGCTGACAGGATAGCTGTAATAGAGGGAGACGGAACAATAGAAAGCATAGGAACCCATGAAGAACTTATGCAAAACAGTGAAACTTACAGGGATATTTACGCTTCACAGAATAAAAATAATATGTCGGATGAAAAGGCAGGTGACAAAAATGGCAGAGAATAGACCGAAGCAGGAAGTTAATATGCCGCGGTTAGGACCGGGAGGAAGACCTGGCGGGCCGGGAGGACCTATGGGTGCAAGAATAAACAAAGAAAAGCCAAAGAACACAAAGGCTACTCTTTTACGAATTTTAAAATATATTGGTAAAAATAAGCTTGTACTCATTATGCTTGTTATTTTTATGGCGATAATTACGGCAATAGATGTAATAGGCCCAATGTTTCAGCAGAAGGCAATAGACACTATTTCATTTTATGACGGAAAACTTCACGTAGATTTAGAAAGTATGAGAAGTTATCTTATTGTGATGGTATGTATATTCTTATGTAGTGCATTGTTGAATTTCTTTCAGGGTATATTTTCTGCAAAACTTTCCCAGGCGACAGTATACGCCATGAGAAATGATTTGTTTAAGAAAATTTCCAAACTGCCTATAAAATATACCGATACACACAAACATGGTGATATTATGAGCAGGATGACAAATGATGTGGAAAATGTATCAAATGCCATAGCACAGTCTATCACCAGTCTTTTTTCGGCACTTCTTACATTAGTGGGCGTTACGGCAATGATGCTTTATTATAGCTGGATTATGACTATTATTGCTATAGTTACCATACCTGTTACTATTTTTATTTCATCAAAGCTTGCTAAGTTTATGAGAAAATATTTTGTTAAACAGCAAAAGCTTTTAGGCCAGATAAACGGTCATGTGGAGGAGATGATAACAAGTTATAAGACAGTAGTGGCTTATGGCAAGGAGGAGGAAGCAGTAGAAAAATTCGGGAAGGTTTCGGATGAACTTAGAAAGTGCAGTATAAGTGCAAGAGTCTGGGGCTCAATAATGGGACCTATTATGAATTTTTTAGGAAATTTTCAGTATGTTATACTGGCATCAGTAGGCGGCTTTATGATGATAAAGGGCTATGGCGGAATGACTATAGGTAAGATACAGGCAATGCTCCAGTATTCAAAAAATTTCAGCAGACCTATAAATATGATTGCATCACAGTATTCATCTATTTTGACGGCACTTGCAGGAGCAGAGCGTATATTTGAGATTATGGACAATGAAGATGAAACGGATGAGGGAACAGATATTGTCGATATAAGCAGTATGAAGGGAGATATAGAATTTAAGGACATATATTTTGGATATGTGGATAATGAACCGGTTCTTAAAGGATTAAACCTTTCAGTAAAAGCAGGACAGAAGATTGCCATAGTAGGTGCTACAGGCTCCGGAAAAACAACTATAGTAAATCTTCTTACAAGATTTTATGAAGTTAATTCAGGGACGATAACAATAGACGGCAGAGATATTACCACCATACCGAAGGAAAATTTAAGAAAAGCAATAGCTATAGTACTTCAGGATACTGTACTTTTTAATGACACAATAAGGGCAAATATAAAATATGGAAATACTGATGCAGATGATGAAGCCATAAGAGCTGCTGCTTCAACAGCCATGGCAGACAGATTTATTGAAAGACTTCCGGAAGGCTACGATACTATGCTGGCTGAGGCAGGCTCAAATCTGTCCCAGGGACAGAGACAGCTTTTATCAATAGCAAGAGCAGTACTTGCAGAGCCGAAGATACTTATACTCGACGAGGCTACATCATCAGTAGACACACGTACGGAAATGCATATACAGCAGGCAATGGTTAATCTTATGAAAGGAAGAACATCTTTAATAATTGCCCACAGACTTTCTACAATACGTGATGCAGATGTTATAGTGGTAGTAAATGATGGAAGAATAGTGGAGTCCGGAAATCATAATGAGCTTATAAAGCAGAAAGGAGAATATTTTAAGCTTTACAGCAAGTAGTTTGCAGGACAAACCACATAGAAAAAGAGGAGAAGGAAAAGGTGAAAAAACGTATAAAACTTATAATGCTTTTGGCATTAGTGATTATTATAGCGGGAATAGCAGCATTTTGCGTTATAAATAATAGGGATAATAAGGGGGAAAATGAGGATAAGCAGGAAACAGGTACAACTGCAGTTTCAGGGGAGAATGTAACGAAGGAAAATAAAGAGAATACTCTTGAGGATATTTTTAATAAAGAATATGACAATGATGTAACTGTAAAAACAGGCAGTTTGGAAAAGGCTACATATACAAGACAGGCAGAATATCTTGACAGAGGACTTGTAGCAGTAAAAACGGAGGAAGGAGTGTTTTTAAGCTGGAGATTTCTTGGCACAGATGATGAAAATACAGCCTTCAACATATACAGAAACGGAGAATGTATAACAGAAAAACCTATTACTGATAAGACAAACTATCTGGACAAGGAGTATGTACAGGAAAGCAAATATTATGTGGAAACAGTAAGTACTGATGATAATGGAAATATAACACAGGCTCAGGTGGATATTTCAAAGGAGGTAAGTCCTCTTGAACAAAATTATTTCGATATACCTCTTTTAAAGCCGGATTCACTTACCATGCCTGACGGAAGTACCTGCACATATTCGCCGAATGATGCAAGTGTAGGTGATTTAGACGGTGACGGTGAGTATGAAATCATATTAAAGTGGGATCCGTCAAACGCACAGGACAATTCAAAAGACGGATATACCGGAAATGTATATATAGATGCTTATAAAATGGACGGAACATTTATTTGGAGAATTGACTTGGGAGTAAACATACGTGCCGGAGCACATTACACACAGTTTATGGTATATGATTTTGATGGAGACGGAAGGGCAGAGATGGTCTGTAAAACAGCAGACGGTACAACAGACGGAAAGGGAAATGTCATAGGTGATGGGACGGCAGATTACCGTTCACAGGCAGGCCGTATTTTAGAGGGACCGGAATATCTTACATTGTTCGACGGTCTTACGGGAGAAGCACTGGACACCATAGATTATGAGCCGGCCAGAGGAAATGTAAAAGACTGGGGGGATGACTACGGCAACAGAGTAGACAGATTTCTGGCTGCAGTAGCATATCTTGACGGAAAAACACCAAGTGTTATTATGTGCCGCGGTTATTATACAAGAGCCGTACTGGTGGCGTATGAGGTAGTAGACAAAAAGCTTGTACACAGATGGACTTTTGACAGTGACGAAAAGGGAAATGAAAAATATGCAGGACAGGGAAACCACAACCTTGCAGTGGCAGATACAGACTGGGACGGCTGTGATGAGATTGTATACGGACAGTGTGTAATAAATGAAGATGGTACAGGACTATTTTCTACCGGAATGGGACATGGAGATGCCATACACGTAGGAGATTTTCTTCCTGAAAGAGAAGGACTGGAGGTCTGGGGTTGCCTTGAAGCTTCAGGAGGAGCTATGCTGTGGGACGGCTCTACGGGAGAGTGTATCTTAAGAATTATTGCGTCAGGAGATACAGGCAGAGCCGTAGCAGGAAACTTTATACCAGGAAATAACGGTGCAGAATTTGCGTCAGCAGCAAATGACAATGTATACGACGCACATGGTAATATACTTACAAGCTGGTCATCAATCACAAAATGGTCGCAAAATTATGCCATTTACTGGGACGGTGATTTGGAGCAGGAAATTCTTGACCGTAATATGATAGATAAATATAATGGAGGAAGACTTTTTAACGCAGCCGGAGTAAACTACAATAACGGAACAAAAGCAAATACTTCACTTACGGCAGACATACTTGGTGACTGGAGAGAGGAAATGATATTCCCGACTACAGACGGAAACTCCTTAAGAGTATTTACTACCACCGATGAGACAGATTACAGGATATTTACACTGATGCATGATATACAGTACCGCTGTCAGGTGGCAGCCCAGAATGTTGCTTATAATCAGGGTCCATACACAAGCTTCTTTTTAGGTACAGGTTATGATTTGCCAAAGCAGCCTGATATAGAGACAGTAAAAATAAATTAAACATAAGATTAGGTGGGGGTTTGGAATTCCGGCTGGCTGTGGCATTAAAAATTTCGGTTTTCTGCCGAGGTTTTAATCATGAGTCTGAAACCTTAAATGAATATAGACAGCCGGACTTAGGAAATCCGGATATTGGCTTTTTTAGGAGGAACACATTTTGAAACTATATTTTGCCCCCCTCGAGGGAATAACAGGGTACATATATAGAAATGCCTACAGAGATGTTATTGAAGAAGGCAGCCATTTAATAGACAAATATTTTTCGCCGTTCATTTCACCGGGTGTTAATCAGCCGTTGTCGCGAAAGGAAATAAGGGATATTCTTCCTGAAAATAACAAAAACATCTGCCTTATACCACAGCTTCTCGGATGCAGGGCAGAGGACATACTTCTTGGCATAAAGGCAATAAAGGAGCTTGGATATAATGAGGTAAATATAAATCTTGGCTGTCCGTCAGGAACTGTAGTTGCAAAGAAAAAGGGCTCGGGACTTTTGGCTTATACAGAAGACCTTGATGAGTTTTTATATAAAATATATGAAAAAGCAGATATTAAAATATCCGTAAAGACACGCATAGGAAAAAACAGTCCTGATGAGTTTTACGAAATAATGGACATATATAATAAATATCCTATGGAAGAGCTGATAATCCATCCAAGAATTCAGACGGATTTTTATAAAAACACTCCCAATATGGAAATGTTTAATTATGCCAAAGCCAATAGTAAAAACAGGTTGTGTTATAACGGGGATATAATATGTGCAGAAAATTATAAAAACATAGTTGAAAAATATACAGGAAAGGCTAAACCGGCCTCACTGGTGGAATCCATAATGATAGGCAGAGGATTTATAAGAAATCCAATGCTGATATATGAGATAAAATCCGGTGAAACCAAGGATGTAGAGTTATCGGAACATAAGAAAAAACTGAAAAGGTTTCACGACAGACTCCTTGCTGATTATACGGAGGAAATGTCGGGAGAAAGACCGGTGCTGTTTAAGATGAAGGAGCTGTGGTCATATATGGGAGATATGTTTCCAGACAGTGAAAAACTCCTTAAAAAGCTTAGAAAAACGGAAAGTTTGGAAAAGTATAAGGCTATAGTTGGGGAAATTTTGTAAGGGAAAAACGTACATAAACAAGTTCCCTCCTTTGTTTCTGTTATCGGACTGCCTATCCTGATTACAGAATAAAAGAATACAGAATAAAAAATTTATGCATGCCATATATTATTTTGAACAGAATGTACAGGTGACATATGGATATATATATAGTAGCAGAGGGAGATACAGTGGATAGTATAGCCGAAGGATATGGTATTACGGCAGAAAGCCTTATATTTGTTAATCAGCTTGTATATCCATACAGGCTTGCAGTCGGTCAGGCACTTTTAATATTTCCACAGGGACAGGATAACAATGGTACAGAAAAGAAGGAAATAACCGTTAATGGTTATGCTTACCCATTTATAAATAGCTGGACACTCAGACAGACATTGCCATATCTTACGGATTTGTCTGTCTTTTCTTATGGCTTTACAATGGAGGGAAAATTGTTGTATCCTGCTCTTCCAGAAGAATGGATGATAAATATGAGCCGTGAATTTGGAACAAGACCCATACTTACCCTGACACCCTTTGGACCGGACGGAAATTTTAACAATCAGCTTATTCACAGTGTAGTGAGAAATCCATCATATTCTGCAGCACTTATTGAGGATTTGTTAAGAGTAATGCGGCAAAAGGGATATATGGGAATGGATATAGACTTTGAGTATATTCTGGCGGAGGACAGGGATTATTTTACTGAATTTGTAAGAAATGTTACGGAGACTATGAATGATAATGGTTTTACCGTATCAGTGGCACTTGCACCGAAAACCTCTGCATCACAGCAGGGATTATTATATGAAGGGAAAGATTATAGGGCTCTTGGAGAAGCGGCAAATTCAGTGCTGCTTATGACGTATGAGTGGGGGTATACATATTACCGTAGTTGTTATACAGTTAAAAAATATCGCGTATTTTAGGCATTATCTGCAATTCAAAATTTGCATTATCACCATTTCCTTTGGTATTTCGTTCCGTTTTCAGGTAATCTACTCTCTTTAAAACACTTTTGAGCAATTTATTCTTTGCCTCTGCATTTTCCATGGAGTAATATGTTTCCATCAACTGGTTAACCTTAGGAATAAATTCTTCAAACATATTCTGCTCTGCAAGAATAGAATTATATTCCTGCTCAGATTCAAAAATAGACTTTTTTAAGGAAGATATGTCACCGGTAAGCTTTGAGCTGCGTTCTTTAAAAATTTCAGGAGTATAAACCCCCTGTTCAACCAATGTATAAGCTTTATCCAACTGTTTTTGAACAGAAACAAGCTGTGATTTCAATGAATTTATAATTTCCTTCTTAAGAGAAAGTTCGGAAGAAAAATGGATAACCTCTTTATTGGTTTTCCATGCTAATTCATTTGAAGTAGTCCACTCTTTTAATGACTCAAGTACCTTTGCCTCTATTAATTCAATCGGAGCCGATATATTGTCACAATATCTGTTAGGACATTTCATAACATAATATGCTTTTTTTGTATTTGAAAACGTGCGTGTCATCATGGTACCGCATTTTTTGCAATAAACTAATCCGGTAAGTGGATTCATAAGAACTTTGTTTGACGGAGCAGTGCTGTGTACATTTGATTTTAAGATTTTACCGGCACGCATAAAAGTAACATCATCAATTATTGGGGCGTGTAAGCCGTCAATAATCATACAGGAGCCGTCTTTTACCCTGCGTTCCGTAATCTGTCCATCCACTATGTTTTTATGTGTTTTCTCCCATTGCCAACGGACTTTCCCAATATATGTAGGATTTACAAGCATATCCTTTATACTTGAATGTGACCAAAACTTACCGGAACGTGGCTTTATTCCCATAGAATCAAGTTCCTTAGCAATAAGGGACATTCCTATAGGTTGTCTTGAACCATCAGGAAGCAGCTTTCCATTTACATAGAGGTCGAATATAAGGCGAACTATAGTTGCTTCTTCATCCACAATCTGTAAAGTCCATCCTTTGCCATTTTTTATTTTGACACGCTCATATCCATATGGAGCTGTTGAGGCAATATATTTACCTTCACTAACAGATGCGATTCTGCCACGCTGAATACGTCTGTTGATAGTTTTATACTCACGTCGTGACATAAAAAGACCGAACTCAAAGTATTCTTCGTCATATTCGTTATTAGGATCATATATTTTCAAAGGAGTAATTATCTTAGTATTTGTAGTTTTAAACACGGAGGCTATATATCCCTGGTCCATTGTGTCACCACGGGCCAGACGCTCTACTTCGACAACGAGCACTCCGGTATATTCACCGCTGCTTAAAAGGTGTATCATCTTTTGAATTTCAGGCCTTGCAGCAATGGTTTCGCCGGAGACCACTTCTTTAAAGATTCTCTCTATGTATAAATTATGTTTTTCTGCATATTCGGTAAGCAGCTTCTCATGCCTTGCCAGTGTTTCGCCGGCACCCTGCATTTCAGCTTCCTTGTCAGCCCTGCTTTTACGAAGATACATTAAGTATTTTTCAGCCATAGTTATGTCACTCCTTTATAAATAAGTATGAAAAAAGGGTGTAAAAAAACACCTGTTCCTTGTAAAACCGATGCTTAGATGGTACAATATAGCTTGTCTAGGGCTGGTGTATCATCTAAGATGGTAGATTAGCTATGAGGGTGCATCTGTTGGTAGCGGATGCACCTTTTTTGTTTTAGAGTAACTTTTGTTTGATACAACGTTTACACGGAATGAGTTCAATATCAATAGCTTTTTCGAGCGGTATTTCAACAGCTTTTTTAATTCCGCTACAGTGAGGTATCCTATGATATTTATTGCTGTTGCTTGATATGTATACAATTTTTTGAGTTACAATGTTTATATTGAGTATCTGACCTAAATAGGTTACATCTTGAGGAAACTGATGACAATGTCTTTCCAATTCTTGACATAATGCAGAATTTAATCGGTCAAAAGGGTTTTGATAGTTAAATAAACTTAGTAAAAAAAGTAACTGACTAAATCCACGGGTTTGAGGGGCAGAATTAGAATTGAAAATGTCATCAAATCTAAGTTTATATTTACTATTGTGATTATAAATTCGACCACCATGAGCAGCAATGTTCCTATAGTCCAGACATATATACAATGTATCCATCATTAGTTTGCATATGGCATCATTATAAAGTTCTAATTCATCAGCATTATACAACTGATTAATCATTTGTATTTTTTGTTCTTCTTTAAACAAATCAATAAAGTTGACAATGGTACTAAAATAAATACTTTTAAATAATATCCAAGGAGGGACGGCACCATAATTGCTATTATAGTGGTGAATCGGATTTTTATCGGTGTCCAATGTTTTCCTTAAGGTATCTAAGATACCAGACAATGTAAAACGTTGTTTACGTTTCTTTTTGTTTTGATAATTTCTGTATGCTAAATAGTCATCTTGATGTGTACCGAATGATTTAGCAACAACACTAGCAGCAATTTCCTTAATGTGTTCTTCAAGGTCTTGCATAGAAGCCATAACTGCATTACGGAGGTTTTTATCTAACATATATAGAGAACATATCTGTTCAAAAGATACTCCGGATCGGTAGCTTATATTGGTTCCTGAATTA
>CAMENQ010000029.1 GCA_945928585.1 uncultured Roseburia sp.
TCTTACTATATGAGATAATATTTTAAGTGCATTGAGCTTTTTACATATTTTTATAATGATAAGGAGCTTAATAAAAAACTTAGAAGGGTAGTTGAGGGAGCCGGTTTTTCATCATATACGGGAAAGATAGATGAAGCAGTGGCAAAAGTATTATATGGTGATGATATGATAAAGAGTGCCACAAGACTTGAAAGATATGCAGCCTGCGGCTATGCTCATTTTATTATGTATGGATTAAAGCTGGCAGAGAGGAAAATATATGAGATAAATGCAGCAGATATGGGAACCGTATATCACAGAATAATAGAGCTTTTCTCAAAGGAGATGAAAAAAGAAGGATTAAGCTTCAGGTCAGTATCTGAGGAGAAAAGAGAAGACCTTCTTGACAAATGCATGGAACACATGGAAAAGGGTGTTGCAGGAGATGTATTTTTTGATACTGAAAGAAATAAATATCTTTTAAGAAAAATAAGGGAAGTTTCATCAAAAACCATATGGGCCATATCAGAACATATAAAAGCAGGAGATTTTGAGCCTGAGGATTTTGAATTATCCTTCAGAGACGGACGTGTGGACAGAGTAGATACCATGGAGCAGGATGGAAAATGCTATGTAAAGATAATAGACTATAAGTCAGGAAACAAAAAGTTTGATGTGGATGAGGTAATGAACGGTTTACAGATACAGCTTATATATTATATGGGAGCAGTTCTTGACATAGAGAAGGAAAGACATAATGAAAGTGATGTCATACCGGCAGGAGCCTTTTATTTTAGTATTAAATCACCATATATAGAAAGAATTTCAGACCGATACAGTGAGGATATGACAGAGGAAGAAAGAAAAAAAACCGATGAAATGTACAGAAAATCATTGCTGGAGGAATATAAGCTTTCAGGTCTTGTAAACAGTGACAGTGATGTGGCAGCCGGAATGGACGGATATCTTAAAGAGGGAGACGGAAAGTCCATGATTATACCTATAAGTGCAAAAGAAATGAATACAGGTATAGGAAAAAGCTTTATGAGTGGAAGAAATTTCAATGATATTATTGAATATGTCAGAAACAGGACGGAAAAAATGTGTGATAGTATTATAAGCGGTGACATAGAGACAAATCCATATATTAAAGCAGGAAGGACGCCATGTGATTATTGCAACTTTAAGGGTATCTGTACATTTACGGAAAAGTATACAGGCGGAAAATACAGGAAGCTTGACAAGTATAAGCCGGAGGAAATATTGGAAAAAATAAAATCCCATGAGCCGGTACAGGATAATGATTAGTGTTATAAGGCAGGCAGAAAGAAAAAGGAGATAATTATGGAAACAAAATGGACTGATGAGCAGATAAGAGTACTTAATGCAAGAAATAAAAATATCCTTGTGTCTGCTGCGGCAGGCTCAGGAAAAACAGCAGTACTTGTTGAGCGTATAATAAGACTTGTAACAGAAGAAAATGTAGATATAGATAAGCTGGTAGTAGTGACATTTACGGAAGCAGCTGCAGGAGAAATGAGAGAGAGAATACTTAAGGCTCTGGAAAATAAGCTGAGGGAGAAATCAGATAACGATCACCTTCAAAAGCAGATTTCATATATACACAATGCAAAAATTACAACCATCCACAGCTTTTGTCTTGACATAGTAAGACAGTATTTCAGCGAAATAGATGTAGATCCGTCATTTACTGTAGGAGACGAGGGTGAGCTTACTCTCATAAGAGAGGATGTGATGAAGGAGCTTCTTGAGGATAAATATAAGGAGGCTGATAAAGAATTTCTTGAATTTGTTGATGATTACGCAGTACATGGAAGCAAAAGCGATGGAAATATAGAGGAGCTTATACTTAAGCTGTACAGATTTTCCATGAGCTATCCATATCCTGAAAAATGGCTTGATTTTAACGTATCCAACTATGATACATCAGATGGGATAGAGAAAAAGCCATGGTATATATTTATAATGCAGGAAATAGAAGAAATGCTTCTTGAAATATCAGAAAATCTTAAGGAAGCAGTAAATCTGTCGGCAAGTGAAGATGGACCATATACATATGAGGAGGGATTAAGGACAGATTATGAAGCCTTTATGAAGATTGTGGAAGAAAAGGATTACGATAAAAGAGGAAAGCTTATATCAGAGTATAAATTTATTCCATTGTCAAGAAAAAAGCTTCCTGATACTACTGATGAAAAGAAAAAGGAAAGAATAAAGGCTATAAGGGAAGAAATAAAAAAGGATTTAAAAAGTCTTAAAGAAAAATATTATACTTATACTATGAAAACTGTCTTAAATGATATGGAAAAATGTAAGAAGCAGATAAGTGTTCTTGTAGAACTTACAAAAGAATTTATCAGACGGTTTAAGGAGGCAAAGCTTAAGAAGAATATTATTGATTTTAATGACATGGAGCATTTTGCACTGGAAATTCTTACTGAAAAGGACGATTCGGGAAATGTGGTACCATCGGCTGTGGCAAGAGATATAGCTGATGATATATACGAGATAATGATAGACGAGTATCAGGACAGCAATCTTGTGCAGGAAACTATTCTTAGGGCAGTGTCGGGAGTATTTGAGGGAAGAAACAATATTTTTATGGTGGGAGACGTTAAGCAGAGCATATACAGATTCAGACTGGCAAGACCTGAGCTTTTTCTTGAAAAGTACAACGGATACTCAACAGATGATAATGACAGTGAGGTAAGAATCACACTGTCAAAGAATTTCAGAAGCCGCAGTCAGGTTCTTAATGGGACAAATCTTTTATTCCGTCAGATAATGTCAGGAAATTTAGGCGGTATAGAGTATGATGATGAAAATGCACTTTATACGGGAGCTGATTTTGAGGATTACGGAAGTGATACGTCAGTAGAGGTGCTTGTTACAGACACGAAGGAAACAGATGAGGAATACGATGAAATAGCCGACAAGGAGCTTGAAGCGTATATGGTGGCGAAGCGTATAAAGGAGCTTGTATCCTCAGGCTATATGATTAAGGATAAGGAAACAGGAAAAAAGCGTCAGGTAAAATATGGAGATATAGCCATACTTTTAAGAAGCTTTGGTTCATACGGACAGATATATGCAGACATACTGGCAAAGGAGGGCATACCTGTGAAAAGCCCTACAGGTACAGGCTATTTTGATACCTTTGAGGTAGTTCAGGTGCTTAATATGCTGTCAGTCATAGACAATCCAAGACAGGATATACCTCTTGCATCAGTTCTTAAGCATATGTACGGCTTTAATGACGAGGAGCTTGCCAAAATAAAGGCAGCTGCAGGTGGGGAGGAAACCTGCTTTTACGAATGTGTTGTTAAATACGGCAAAGCACAGGAGTTTATTAAAGACCTTGAAAGGTACAGGGAAATGGCCCCATATACATCAATAAGAGATTTAATCGAGGATATTTTAAGAACTACCGGCTTTGGTTATTTTGTGTCTGCAATGAAAGCAGGAGAGCTTCGTATGGCAAATCTTGAAATGCTGAAAAGTAAGGCAGAATCATATGAAAATACAAGCTATACAGGCCTTTTCAATTTTGTCCGTTACATAAATCTTCTGAAAAAATACAATGTTGAGCAGGGAGAAGCAGACATAGCAGGAGGAGGAAATTACGTTACACTTATGACAATACATAAAAGTAAAGGTTTGGAATTTCCTGTAGTATTTGTTGGGGCAATGTGTAAGAAATTCAATAAAATGGATTTAAGAAGCAGTATAGTTATGCATCAGGAGCTTGGAGCAGGCATAAGGTATATGGACAGAAGCTCGGGAATAAAAGCCGATACTCTTATAAAGGAAAGCATAGGAAGAAAGCTTGATAAAGAAAACATAAGTGAGGAACTTAGAATATTTTATGTGGCTGTGACAAGAGCCAAGGAAAAGCTTATACTTGCAGGACATGGCAATATATATGGAAAAATAAATAAATACCTCCATATAAGGAACTATAAACCAGAAAAATTATCTTCTTCTGCTGTTTTTAAGGCAGCAGACTATATGGACTGGGTTATTATGTCACTTATGAGGCACAAATCGTTTTCTGCCATACTTAAAGGACTGGGAGAAAACGTACCGTTTAGTAATGATATTTTTGAAATGAAAGGAGAAATAACAGTAGATATACAAAAACCCGAAACAATAGTAGAAAGCAGGGTAGAAGAAGCTATAGGAAAAAGCAATGAAAAGCAGGTTTATTTACATTGGAATACGGAGCATGTATATGATGCTGACATAAGGAAGAAAATAGAAGATATATACTCCTATGAATATCCTCATTATGCTGATTTGGGATTAAGCGGTAAGGTAAGTGTGTCAGAACTTAAGCATATGTTTATGAAAATGTATGATGATGAAACTGAATATTCCGAACAGATAACAGGCTTTGAGACAGAAGAAAAGCCTGTCCCTGTATTTGTTTACGGAGAGAAAAAAATGTCAGGAACTTTGCGAGGTACAGCATACCACAGAATATTTGAACTTTTAGATTTTATTCCACTATGTGAAATTAATGGTAAGGAAAACGTGATAAAAGAAGTAAACAGACAACTTAAGGAACTTAAAGAACAGTATACTGTACCGGAAGAGTATTTTGAAGCCATAGACATAGATAAGGTATATGGTCTTATAAACTCTGATATTGGTAAAAGAATGACGGCGGCAGCAAAGAAAGGAAAGTTATACAGGGAAAAGCAGTTTGTTATGGGAATACCTGCCGATATGGTAAAGGAGGAGTATTCACATAATGAAAGAGTCCTTGTACAGGGTATTATTGATGCATACTTTGAGGAAGATAATGAAATCGTTATAGTGGATTATAAAACAGACAATGTATCCAATATAAATGATTTAAAAGCACGATATGAGTCACAGCTTTTGTATTATGGGAAAGCATTAGAGCAGATTATTGGAATGAGTGTGAAGGAAAAAATTATTTATTCAGTAAAGCTTGACGATGAACTTAAGGTATAGAGTGATGAATAAGAAGGGGAGTTACGGAAGATAAGGCGGTGGATGAAGCGATGATAAAACCGTATCCCATACCGGCACGCTGTACACGCCGGTATGGGATACGGTTTTATCATCGCTTCATCCACCGCCTTATCTTCCATAACTTCCCCTTCTTACTCATCATTATCAGAAGAATTGTCATATTCCAATGGGACAGTCGTACTATCCGGAAGTGTGGCAGCTTCTAAAGGTGTAGTATTCTCGGAATGAGAGGTTGTTTCAGCCGGTGTAGTACTTTCGGAAAGAAAAGTGGTTTCAACCGGCGTAGTGGTTTCAGCAGGAGATGTGGTTTCAGGGGCAGTATTTTCCGGACTTGATGTTGTTTCCTGCCAGGTAGTGGTTTCTGACGAAGAAGCTGTTTCTGATGTGGAAGTTTCTTTGTCAGTTATAGTAACAGTCAGGACACAGGAAGTACTTAAGCCTGTACCATCATCAACACTAAAGGTTATTGTATAGGTTCCTAAGTCTGCCTTGCCCGATTGTAACATCTGTTCAAGTGCATTATCACATACAACGGTTACATTTGATGAGATGTCGTTTCCTTCAAAATCTGTGGCAGACAATATATATTCTTTAAGGGTATCATCGTTTATGTGGGCAATAAATGCTGGTGCATCACTGGATTTTACGATTAGTGTATCTGTTGTAAGTGTAATTACAGGTGCATCTCTTACTATAAGTGTAGCAGTAACGGTTTTTGTGGCTCCCGTAAAATCCCTCAATGAATAAGAAACAGTGTATGTTCCCGATGAATTAAAGGCTATTTCCTGAGTTACTGCTTCGCCCGCACTGTTATTGACAGTGACGGTAATAGAATCTGTGATTTCAAGACCTGCCGTATTAAAGCCCGTCACACCCTCCATAAGATTAACGGCTGTACCTGCGTTTGTAGTAATGGTATTATTCGGAATGTCAATTTTGATAGCTGAAGTAGGAACCTCAGTACCGCTGTAGCTAAAGAAGCTTACATTTACGTCTACGTTGCCGTTTATGCCGTTTACTGCTCCGTCACTGCAATACTGCCACATCTGGTATGTTGACGGAATATAGTTTCCGCTTGGCAGGGCATCACCTACCTTATATCTGATTCTTCCGCCATAATTGACAGGATATCTTGCAAGCCATATTTTATATTTTGCAGCCAGTGAATCAAAATCATATCTGCATATTAAATCCCATCCATTTCCATATACCATAGGGGTATAACCGGCAGCCTTTACCATATCACAGAAGGTAGAGGCAATGGAGTTCATTTTTGCTTTTGACAGTCCTGCAGTATATGTACGATATCCGCTCGAAGTCTCCCAGTCGAAGACCACAGGATAAGTAATCTTATAATCCTTTATAAGTCCAAGTATAAGAGAAGCTTCCTCTCTTGCCTCCTGCTCAGTCAGTGCCTGTGAAAAGAAATAAACACCGACAGGAATACCGGCAGCCAAAACACCTTCAATGTTTTCCTTAAAGGCAGTATCTTCATATAATGAACCGCTTGAACTGATAGAACGTCCTGCAGCCTTTATAATAACATAATCAATACCATCATTTTTTACCTGAGTCCAGTTAATTTTTCCTCTGTCAGACTGCCAGTGTGAAATATCTATACCTGTAACAATCTTTGCAGTTTCACTAACCTTCGGAGGTTCCGTAGGCTTTTCAGTAGCTGTTTCAGTAGGTTTAGGTGTAGGTTTTTCAGTTACAGGCTCCTTAGCCAGTTCCTTACGTGCTTCCTCCTGGGCGTCAAACTTTTCAGCTTCCTTCTGGGCAACAGTGCTTATCTCCTCTATAGGAATAGTTTCAGGAACCTTTTTAGTAGTAGGAGGTTCCGTAGGAGCTTCAGTAGTCGGTTCTTCCGTAGTAGGTTCTTCCGTAGTAGGTTCCTCAGTAGTTATCTCCTCTGTGGTAGTCTCCTCGGCAGTAGTCTCAGCCTTCGAGGTAGTTTCCTTTAAGGTAGAGGCAGTTTCAGAGGTCTGAGCAGGTGTGGTACTTGCAGTAACATCTGAACCTGAAGTAGTAGTTTTAATAATAATTATTCCGGCAGTAGATAAAGCAACCAAACCGGTTATAGTGATAACAGCAGCAAGCACACTGTGTTCGCCAGTGTATATTGCAAGGATTTTTTTTCGCATCAGCGAAAAGAAATTTTTGATTTTTTCCATAGTAAATTATACGTCCCTTCCTTAAAATAAAAATGTAGTATAAGTATATCACATAAAAAGTTAAAATTCGATATTTTTCTTAAACAAATTATTTGTAAATTTTGGAAGTCTGTATTTTAAGTTTCGTAAGTTCAGTGCTGTCTGAACGCCACAGGTATCCCGACAGCACTGAACTGTTACTAAGTTTCCAGGTTTTCTGCTCCAAAACTTGAAATAAACATCATTTTGTTTTATACTATGTTAATGTAATTAACATTTAATATAATGAACAGAAAGGGCATAATAATATGAAATTTACAAAAATGCATGGCTGTGGTAACGATTACATATATGTAAACTGTTTTGAGGAGAAAGTAGAAAACCCTTCGGAAACTGCCAAAAAAGTAAGTGATGTACATTTTGGAATAGGCTCCGACGGCCTGATACTTATAAGACCGTCTGAGGTGGCAGATTTCCGTATGTCTATGTATAATGCCGACGGTTCAGAGGGAAAAATGTGTGGAAACGGCATAAGGTGTGTTGCAAAGTATGTCTATGACTTTGGACTGACGCAAAAAACCACTATTACCGTAGAAACACTTTCAGGAATAAAGACACTTGAGCTTTCCGTAAAAGACGGCAAAGCACAAAGTGTAAAGGTAAACATGGGAAAGGCTATACTTAAACCCTGTGACATACCTGTAAAATATGATAAAAAGGACATTATGGTAAATGAGCCTGTAGACGTAGACGGCAGTATATACAATATAACATGTGTTTCTATGGGAAATCCACACTGCATTACCTTTGTGGATGATGTTAACAATGTAGATATAGAAAAAATCGGACCAAAATTTGAAAACCATACCATATTTCCGGACAGAGTAAATACAGAGTTTATACACGTGGTGGACAGAACACACATAGATATGAGAGTGTGGGAAAGAGGTTCGGGAGAGACTTTCGCCTGCGGTACGGGAGCCTGTGCAAGTGTGGCAGCCTGTGTGTTAAATGGTCTTACAGACAGAAAGGTTACGGTTCACCTGTTAGGTGGAGATTTGGATATTGAATATTTAGAAGATGGTACCGTATATATGACAGGACCGGCTTCTGTTGTCTGCACCGGGGAGGTATATTTGTAAGCTGAGACATTTGTAAGTTGAAACGTTTGTAAACTGAGACGTTTGTAATTGAAACGTTTGTAATTGAGGAATTTGTAAGCTGAGATATTTATAAACGCTTACATATACTGAATTAAAGAGTATAATTTTAAATTTAAAAAGGAAAAAATATATGAAAAAATTAGAAAATTTACTTGAAAAGCTTAAATTTGACGTGATATGTGGCAATACTCACATAGACACGGAAAACTTAAGGATGGATTCCCGCAAGGTATCTAAGGGGGATGTGTTTGTCTGTATACACGGTGCCAATTTTGATGGACACAAGTTTATAACAGATGTCATAAAAAAAGGTGCCATAGGAATTGTAGTGGAGCAGAAGGTTGATTTGGAAAATATATGTGCTGCACTTAAGGAGGACGGATATTTTGCGGACAAAAATATTGCAGATGACAGTATAAGAAACATTGAAAAAAGCAAATACCCATTTACCATAGTAAAAGTAGACAATACGAAGTATGCACTTGCCTGTATGTCGGCAGCATATTTTGACTATCCGGCAGAAAAGCTGAAAACAATAGGTATAACAGGTACAAAAGGAAAAACCACTACATCATATATGGTATATGAGGTTTTACAGAAAGCCGGAATAAAAACAGGACTTATAGGCACTATAGAGACTATAATAGGTGATGAGCATATACCGTCAGTAAACACTACTCCTGAATCCTACGAAGTACAGAAGACCTTTGCTAAAATGGTGGAAAAAAACATAGAAGCCGTTGTTATGGAGGTTTCATCACAGGGACTTATGCTTCACAGAGTATCAGGCTTTACCTTTGATTATGGAATATTTACTAATTTAGGAAAAGACCATATAGGTGAAAATGAGCATAAGGACTTTGAGGACTATATGCATTGTAAATCACTTTTGTTTAAACAGTGCAAACATGGCATTATAAATGTGGATGACGATCACGCAAAGGATATGATAAAAGACGCTGTCTGCCATATAGAAACCTTTGGAATGAACGAGAAGGCAGACCTTAGGGCAGGAGACATAAGTCTTTATACAGAGCCGGGAGTTTTGGGCATAGCTTATGACCTTACCGTAAAGGGTGATAAAACTTATCCCCTTAGGATAGATATTCCGGGTAAATTTAATGTATACAATTCCCTTACGGCAATAGCGGTATGCAGACATTTTACACATGACATGAGCCTTATAGAAAATGTACTTTCAGATATAAGAGTGAGAGGAAGAGCAGAGATAGTTCCTGTTTCAGAGGATTTTACAGTTATGATAGATTATGCCCACAATGCTATGAGCCTTGAAAGTCTTTTAGCTTCATTAAAGGAATATAATCCAAAGCGAATAGTCACAGTATTTGGATGTGGAGGAAACAGAGACAGAAACCGCCGTTTTGAGATGGGAGAGGTTTCATCAAAAATGGCAGATTTTACTGTAGTTACTTCTGATAACCCAAGACATGAAAAGCCGGAAGATATACTTGCAGATATAGTAACAGGCGTAAAAAAGGCAGACGGAGACTACATTGCCATTATTGACAGGCAGGAGGCCGTAACATATGCCATTACTCATGCCTTAAAGGGCGATGTAATAGTTATAGCAGGAAAGGGACACGAGGACTATCAGATTATTGGAGATACAAAATACCATATGGACGACAGAGAGCTTGTTGAAAATGCCAAAAAGGATCTAATGTTAAAAGCTTAGGCATTGATGCAGATGCAGACAGATTATAAAAAAGAAAGGACACAGGAAATATGTGCGGATTTAGCGGATTTATTGGAGAGACAGAAGGTGGAGCGGAGAGCCGCAAAGAGGTTCTTAAGAGAATGATGGATAAAATTGCCCACAGAGGACCTGATTCAGAGGGTATGTTTGTGGACGACAGAGTGGCTTTAGGCTTCAGAAGACTTAGTATTATTGACCTTGACAATGGTTCACAGCCTATGTTTAATGAGACAGGCGATGTGGTTATAGTATTTAACGGAGAAATATATAATCACCTTGATATAAGAAAAGAACTTATTGAAAAAGGACACGTATTCGCAAACAATGCAGATACGGAGGTTATCATTCACGGCTATGAGGAATATGGTGTGGATATACTATATAAGCTTAGGGGAATGTTTGCATTTGTCATATATGACATGAAAAAGGAACTGGTATTTGCAGCGAGAGATTATTTTGGAATTAAGCCGTTTTATTATTCACTTCAGGAGAAAAATCTTATATTTTCTTCCGAAATAAAGAGCATACTGGAGTTCCCTAATATAAAGAGACAGCTAAACGAGGAAGCATTGGAGCAGTATCTGTCTTTTCAGTATTCCGTCCTTCCTGAGACATTTTTCAAGGGAATATATAAGCTTCCGGCAGGACACTATATGATGTATAGTGGTGGCAAGCTTGAAATAATGAGATATTTTAACCCTCTTATGGAGCCTGAAAAGGAGTCGGACAAGCCTCTTAATGAAACCGTAAGCGATTTGGAGAAAATAGTACACGAAACAGTAGATGCACATATGATAGCTGACGTTGAGGTAGGCTCACTTCTTTCAAGCGGTGTAGATTCAAGCTATGTAGTTTCTGAGTTTCCGGGACAGAAGACATTTACGGTAGGTTTCCTTGACAAAAACAGCAAATACAACGAAATCGGATATGCTGAAGGTCTTACAAAGGAATTAAATAAAGAAAATTACAGCAAAAATATAACAGGTGATGAATATTTTAATGTTATACCAAAGGTTATGTATTACATGGATGAGCCTCTTGCTGACCCTGCATGTATAGCCCTTTACTTTGTAGATGAGCTTGCAAGCAAACAGCTAAAGGTAGTTCTTTCAGGTGAAGGTGCAGACGAGTTTTTCGGAGGCTACAATATTTACCATGAGCCTATATCACTGAAAGGTTATCAGAGAATACCTAAGTGTATAAGAAAAGCTTTGGCAGCAGTAGCAAAAAAGCTTCCTGATTTTAAGGGAAAGAACTTTATTATAAGAGGAAGTAAATCAGTGGAGGAACGTTTTATAGGAAACGCAAACCTTTTCTCAGTGGAGGAAAGAGAAAAACTTTTAAAGACAAAGCTTACCCATATTAAGCCTTCTGAACTTGTAAAGCCATTTTATGACCAGTGCAAGGGACTTAATGACATAGCAAAAATGCAGTATATAGATATAAACTTCTGGCTTCAGGGAGACATTCTTTTAAAGGCAGACAAAATGAGTATGGCTCATTCACTTGAATCAAGAGTGCCGTTTCTTGATATAAATGTATTTGATTATGCAAAGAAAATGCCGATAGATTACAGATGTAACGATAAGGCTACGAAATATGCCTTCCGTATAGCTGCAAAGAAGCATTTGCCTGAGGCAACAGCCAATAAGAAAAAGCTGGGATTCCCTGTGCCAATCAGGGTATGGCTTAAGGAGGATAAGTATTTCGATAAAGTAAAGGAAGCATTTACAAGTGAAACAGCTGAGAAATATTTTGATACAGATATGCTTAATCAGCTTTTAAATGACCACAGGGACGGAAAGGCAGACAACAGCAGAAAAATATGGACTATTTATGTATTCCTTGTATGGCATAAGATATATATTGAAGCTGAAAATGTAGAGATACCTGCATAGTGATTTTTTATATAATAGGAAATTCCTAAAGCAACAGCGTGAAATTAAGAAACTAAAAATTCGCGAATGCGAATTTATAAGTGCCAAAGGAACTAAAGTTCCTGCCGAGCGGCACTTTTGATACTGGAGAAAAAGTAAATTATGGAAGAAAAAATATGCAGTACTGTAGTTTACGCTGCCTGTGTAACGGAGCTAAAGAATGAAGCTATATATAAGAAGGCTTATAAAAATGTTTCCATGGAGCGTCAAAAAAAAGCAGACAGCTTCCGTTTTCAAAAGGATAAAATATTATCCATCGGTTCAGAACTTTTGCTTAAGCAGGGACTTTCCGATTTGGGAATAAATATAAAAGATATATCCTATAGATATGGGGAAAACGGAAAACCATATCTTCATGATATGGAAAATGTACATTTTAACATATCACATTCAGAGGATGTTGTAATTTGTGCCATATCACCTGAGAAAACAGGCTGTGATATAGAAAAAACAGGGAAATATAGCCTTGAAACGGCAGAAAGATTTTTTCATAATTCAGAATATGAACTGATACTTTCACAGGGAGATGACCGGCTAAAACAGGAAATGTTTTTCAGATTATGGACATTAAAAGAAAGCTATATAAAAATGACAGGCAGTGGTTTAAGAATTCCACTGAACTCCTTTTATGTAAGCTTTAAGGACAATAAAGTTATATTAGAGCAAAATCTGCCCTATGGCAAATGTTATTTTCAGGAGATGGACTTATTTGACGGATATAAGAGTTCGTTATGTGGTCTGTCTTCTGATATAGGAAAAAATCAGATATT
>CAMENQ010000030.1 GCA_945928585.1 uncultured Roseburia sp.
GCTCGGCAGCGAGACTTATAAATTCGCATTCGCGAATTTTTTGTGGCGATATTTTATGCTGTTGCTTTAGCAATTTCCTATTATGTAAAAAGTCTCGCTCGGCAGCGAGACTTATAAATTCGCATTCGCGAATTTTTTGTGGCGATATTTTTCGCTGTTGCTTTAGGATTTTCCTGTTAATTTAAATATATATGATTGGAAACGGATTAATGAATTACATTGTATTAGACCTGGAATGGAATCAGTCTGAATGTACTTCAGAGGATATGCCTGTAGACGGACTTCCCTTTGAAATTATAGAGATTGGTGCTGTTAAATTAAATGAAAACAGAGAATATGAAGGCGAGTTTCACCAAGTAATAACACCTCAGGTATATAACCATATGCACCATATAACAGGTGAGCTTACCAGTATAACAATGAAGGAATTACAAAGCGGACAAGCTTTTGCCACTGCCTGTGAAAGCTTTATAAACTGGTGTGGGGATGATTTTATTTTCTGTACATGGGGACCTTCAGACATAACAGAGCTTCAAAGAAATATGAATTATTATCATATGCCTCTATTGCCATATCCTGTATATTATTATGATTTGCAAAAAATTTTTAGTCTGATATATGAAGATGGCAAAGCAAGACGTTCTCTTGATTATGTGGTAAATTTCTTTAATATTCCACTGTCTGAAGAATTTCATCGTGCCATATATGATGCAAGATATACGGCAGATATTTTTAAAAAGCTTGATATAGAAGTGGTTAAAACATATTTTTCCATTGATACCTACCAGCTTCCTGCTTCAAAAAAGGAAGAAATATATGCTGTGTATGATGACGAAAAATACAATTCCTACTCAAAATATATTTCGAGGGGTTTTGAAAACAAGCTTCTTGTTATGGCTGATAAAAGTGTTACTACCACGCCATGTTACAGATGCTTAAGAAAGCTAAAAAAGAAAATCCACTGGTTTTCCTGCAATTCAAGAATATACTACTGTCTTTCATATTGCCCTGATCATGGATTTATGAAAGGGAAAATCAGAATAAAAAAACATGATAATGGTATGTATTTTGCAACCCGTATTCTTAAGCTTACTGATGAAGAAGGGGCTGCAAAAATCTACGAAAGACAGGCTGAAATACGAAAAAAAAGACGCGAAAAAAGGCGTCGCACGGCAGCGACGCCTTAAAAATTCGCATTCGCGAATTTTACTTTTGAACAAATTTATGCTGTTGCTTCTGTCGATGACTCTCTGTTTGGTTGGGCGTCGCACGGCAGCGACGCCTTAAAAATTCGCATTCGCGAATTTTACTTTCTATAATATCTTTTTCCTATGTTTCTTCTTTTTCTGATTTTTATCAGGATACGGATGACGAAGGCTATTACTATTACTGCGCCTATGCCTCCGGCAATATAATATATGTTTATGGTAAATACAGTGGAAACGTCTGTTTTCTTAGTCTCTTCGGTTTTCTTTTCAAGACTGCTTACGACTGATTTGTTATCGTTTAGTAATGTGCTCATATAAATAGTTGCCGTTCCCAGTTCGTTGGAACCATTCATATATGTCAGCCTTGCAACTTCTCCTTTTCCTGTATCCTGTATGGACATGTCAAGCTTATAGCCTGCCTTGAACAGTTCCATATCCTTTGGTATAACTACACTTCCTGCCCCGATTGAAAGAAGGCTGTTTTTTGAGCCATATACTTTACTGACAATAGAAAAGCCTGTGCCTGTACTCTGCCCAAACCGTTTTTCATTTCCGCTTATTGTTATCTTTTTAAAATTATTGTAACCATAATCAAAAAGTGATTTTGTATCATTAACTACATATTCACTGGTGCTGTAAAGTATAACGGCAATCAGTTTCATACCATCCTTTGAGGCGCAGGTCACAAGCGTTCTTCCGGCTTCATCTGTATAGCCTGTTTTTCCTCCTATGGCATACTGGTAATAATTTGCCCTTCCGCTTACAAGCATATCGTGTCTATGCCAAATTGTAAAGCTTTCCTCCATGTTTGTAGCTGCCATGGTGTACTCATCAGTGCCCCATATACCTGCAAAGGTCGGATTTGATATAGCTTCTCTTGTAATAAGTGCCATGTCTCTTGCCGTAGTATAATGATTCTCGTCATGAAGACCTGTTGCATTGGCGAAATTTGTGTTTACCGCTCCTATGCTATGAGCGCGTTCTGTCATCAGTTTAGCAAATTCTTCTTCACTTCCTGCCACCGCAAATGCAAGTGCAACGGCCATATCGTTATTACTTCTGAGTAAAAGCGAATAAAGGCAATCCTTTACCATAATCACTTCTCCGGGAACTATTCCCTGTCTTGCTGCATCTGATGGAAGCGCCTTTAGCATATCGTCTGTAATTGTAATGGTATCTGAAAGATTGAGATTTTCTACTGCCAAAAGACCTGTCATTATCTTTGTAATACTGGCAGGGTACAGCTTTTCATCAGGATTTTTTGAATATATAACAGCTCCCGTATCAGGCTCAATTAAAATGGCAGCCTTTCCGTATGGTTCCTCTGTCAGAGCAGGCCATACTTCATCTTCTGCTTCTTTAATAATTATATCGGCAGCTGTGCTTTCATTTTCCGATGTTACGCCGGCCGCATCATACTCTGCATCTGTAGAGCCGTATACATATGGCGTTATGTTTAAAATACATAATGCTATAATCACCGGTATTAACCAAAATTTACCCCGCTTCATTCATTCTCCTTTTTATAACCTTTAATCTTGTAAATTCTTCTCTTTCCTTTTCCTCCAAAGCATTAGAGATTGATTTCGTAAGTTCCTCATATTTTGGTATCGTAATATTCTGAAGTGCATTTGCACGTTTCTGTGTTTTCTTTACATTGTATGCCAGCCTGTATGCAGAATTTTCTATTTCCGTAAGCTCCAGCGACAGCATTTTTACCCTTTCAAAAGCTATCCTTGCAGTATCAAGGCTTTCTGTTGAGCCATAAAAGGAATATGTGGGTTTTATATCCTTTTCCTTCATTCTTATATGAGGTATCTCCACTCCCATTATACTTCTTGTCTTTATGGTTATGCCATCTTCTACAGGTGCAGCTCCGGCAACTTCCATCACAGTATTTATTCCTATGTCGATATTTGCCTTTTGCAATGCCATATATGCTGTTTCATATGTTTTTAATATTTCATTCTGTATTCTGTCAGCCTTATCTATTAAATCCATCAGTTCTTTTATAAGAATATTTCTTTTTTTATCCATCAGCTCATAGCCCTGCTTAGCTAATGCCAGTGAATTTTTAGCTAAAATAAGATTACCCTTCGTCGGGAAGGAATTAGGATCCATTCTGTCCACCTCCTTTATATTATGATGTCCATTCATCCTGCAGTAATTAATACATACGGCAGGCAGAATATTTCTTTACAGTCTGCTTTTATATTTTGCAGTCTTAATCATTTTCTTTGCCTATATCATAATATTTATCAAGTATCTTTGTATCTATTCTGTCAAGCTCTTCCTTCGGCAGTATGTGCAAAAGCTTCCAGCCTAAATTTAATGTAGTCTCTATATCTCTGTTCTCATATTCTGCCTGACCGACAAATTCAGTCTCAAACGCCTTACCAAACTCAAGATATTTTTTATCCGACGGAGAAAGCTCATCCTCACCTATAACTGATGCTAACGCTCTTGCTTCTCCTACCTTGGCATAAGCTGAGAAAAGCTGGTTTGCCACATCCTGATGGTCTTCTCTTGTGTATCCTGCTCCGATACCGTCCTTCATCAGACGCGAAAGGGATGGAAGTACATTTATAGGTGGGTAAATTGACTGTCCGTGAAGACCTCTGTCAAGGACTATCTGTCCCTCCGTAATATATCCTGTAAGGTCAGGTATAGGATGTGTTATATCGTCATTTGGCATAGATAATATCGGTATCTGTGTCACTGAACCCTTTGAATTTTTTACTATGCCGGCTCTTTCATATATAGTTGCAAACTCAGAATACAGATAACCCGGATATCCCTTTCTGCTTGGGATTTCTCCCTTTGATGAGGAAACCTCTCTAAGAGCCTCCGCATAGGAAGTCATATCCGTAAGTATTACCAATACCTGCTTTCCACAGTCAAAGGCAAGATATTCTGCCGTTGTAAGTGCTACCTTTGGCGTTATAAGTCTTTCTACAACAGGGTCATTTGCAAGATTTAAGAACATTACCACATGGTCAAGTACCCTGCTTTCCTCAAAGGTGCTGCGGAAAAATTCTGCCACATCATATTTTACGCCCATTGCAGCAAACACTACTACAAGTTCATCGTCAGTATCGTCTCCCAGTGATGCCTGCTTAACTATCTGAGCTGCAAGCTGGTTGTGGGGAAGTCCGTTTCCGGAAAATATAGGGAGCTTCTGTCCTCGTATAAGTGTAGTAAGTCCGTCTATGGCTGATATACCTGTTCTTATATAATTTCTTGGGTATTCTCTTGTTACGGGATTAAGAGGCTGGCCGTTTACATCACGTTTTATGTCTGATATTACCGGTCCCATATTGTCTATAGGCTGGCCTATTCCGTTGAAGGTACGTCCAAGCATGTCCTCAGACAATGCTATCTCCAAAGGATGTCCTGTAAGTCTTGTGTGTGTATTATTTAAGGACATATTTTCCGTTCCTTCAAACACCTGAATAATAGCCTTATCCTCGTATATTTCTATTATACGTCCTATTTTTCTCTCTTTTCCATTTATGCCCTCTACAGTCAGTTCAACTATCTCATCATACATAGCATCCTGAACACCCTCTAAGGCTATAAGAGGTCCGTTTATCTGACTTAAGCCTAAATATGCTATTGACATCTCCTTTTACCTCCTATCCGTTCAGTTCTATTATTCTGTCATAAAAATCATCAATTTCTTTCATATATTCATCAAATAAATCAAGCCTGTCATTTGGCACATCATATTTTATGGCAATGACTCGCTCAAAAATATTGTCCTGCTTAAGGACTGACACAGGCATTCCCATAGCCACAAGTGCCTTACTTTTTGTATTTAAGTAAAGTATGGTCTGCATCATTTTAAGCTGCTTCTCCAAAGATACACACGTATCATCCTTGTGGAATGCATTCTGCTGTAAAAATCCAAGTCTTATGACTCTTGCTATTTCAAGCGTAAGCTTCTGGTCATCAGGAAGAACATCACTTCCGATAAGTTTTACTATCTCTATAAGACTGCTCTCCTGATTGAGAATGGCAAGTATCTGGTTTCTGCAGGATACAAAATCCGGTCCTACATTTTCATTGTACCATGGTGCAAGATCCGACAAATACTCTGAATAACTTGTGAGCCAGTGTATCGCAGGGAAATGTCTTGCATATGCCAGCGATTTGTCAAGTCCCCAGAAGCATCTTACGAAACGCTTTGTGTTTTGTGTAACCGGTTCTGAGAAATCACCGCCCTGTGGTGATACTGCACCAATAATTGATACTGAGCCTTCTGTGTTATTGAGATTTTTAAAGTAGCCTGCCCTCTCATAAAAGGCTGAAAGCTTGCTTGCAAGGTATGCCGGGAAGCCTTCCTCAGCAGGCATCTCCTCCAGACGTCCCGAAAGCTCTCTTAAAGCCTCTGCCCAACGTGAAGTAGAGTCTGCCATAATCGCCACGTGATACCCCATATCCCTGTAATATTCTGCCAGAGTAATACCTGTATATATACTTGCCTCTCTGGCTGCAACAGGCATATTTGATGTATTTGCTATAAGTACGGTTCTGTCCATAAGAGGGTTTCCTGACTTAGGGTCTACAAGCTTCGAGAAATCCTCCAGAACCTGCGTCATTTCATTTCCACGTTCTCCACAGCCTATATATACTATAATATCAGCATCAGACCATTTTGCTATCTGGTGCTGTGTCATTGTCTTTCCTGTACCAAATCCTCCCGGAACTGCTGCCGTCCCTCCCTTAGCTATCGGAAACAATGTATCAAGTATACGCTGTCCCGTAACAAGAGGCTTTGTTGAAGGAAATCTCTTTGATGTAGGTCTTGGAACTCTTATTGGCCACTTTTGCGTTAATGTAAGTGTACGTTCAGTTCCATCATCCAGCTTAATGACTGCTATCGTATCATTTATAGTGTATTGTCCGTTATCTGCCACCTTTATTATAACGCCCTCCATATTTGGAGGCACCATAGATTTATGCACTATAGCTTTTGTCTCCTGAACTTCTGCTATAACAGTACCCGGAAATACAGTCTGTCCTTCTTTTACCTTTACCAAAACATCCCATTTCTTTTCTGTATCAAGTGAGTCTACACTGATACCTCTTGAAATATATATTCCTGACTGCTCTGCTATGGAGCTTAACGGCCTTTCTATACCGTCAAATATATTGTTAAGTATACCCGGTGCCAAAGTAACAAAAATAGCTCTGTCGGTTCCCTCTACCTTATCTCCCGGTTTCAGTCCGCTTGTCTCCTCATATACCTGTATGGTCGTCATCTCTGATGTAAGTGTGATAACCTCTCCTACAAGTCTCTGCTCACCTACATACACCATCTCGCCCATAAGAAATTCGGTTCTGCCCTTTATATATACGATTGGTCCGTTTATACCATGTATAAGTCCACTTTTCATATTGTTTTTCCTTTCTAACCTACAGTCCGTGCCTAATAGTCCGGCGAAAATTCACCGTGCTATACTACTGACGGTCCCACCTGATATGTGTCCATCCAGTTATCAAGCTTCGACTCAAAGGAATTGTCAATAAGTATATTTTTCTTTGGAATCTCTGCCTTTATACCGCCATAAAATGAGCGTCCGTCTACCGTAAGTTCTTTTTTACAGACTGCCTCAAGCTCTGCCTTTATGCTCTCATCCTTTATATCAAGAAAAATGCGGATTTCCTCACCGCGGGCTACCTTTACCGCATCCTGTATCTGCTTTATAAGAAGTTTTTTATAATCCTCTGTTGTAAAAAACTCTTCAAGGAGTGTTTCAACCTCTGCCAGAAGCTTATTTTTAAGCTCCTCCTGCTTATGATTTATCTTTCGTCTTATATGAAGCTGCTCTGTGGTGTAATCCCTGCTGGCTTTTCTCTTTATGCGGTCAGCCTCCACGCTTTCTGCAAGCTTGTGCTTTTCAATACTTTCTGCTTTATGCTCTTCAAAATATTTATCCATACTTTTTTTGTATTCTTCAAAAGCCTCATTACATTCGGCTTCTGTACTTTCCAGTATGATACTGTTAAAATGGTGCAATTTTTCCTCTGTAGTCAAAACAGTCACCTCGCCTTTCTACATCTATATATGTTATTTAAAGCTTAACACCTATGGCTTCATTTATATATGCAGTAATAAAATCCGCTCTTCTTGTGCTTCCATGTCTATCAGGTATTTCAAGAATAAGGGTATTTTTAAGATTTTCCTTTGCAGCTCCCACCACATCGGGATATTTTCTTGTAAACAGTTCTGTTATAAAAATAATGCCTATATCTTTATTTTTTGCTGCCCTGTCTATGGCTTCCATAAGTTCTTCCTTCTCATGGACCACCTCTCCCTCTATACCTGCCAGTCTCATACCTGTGGCTGTATCCACATTGTCGCTTATCAGATAACTTTTCACAGCCGGCACCTTCCTTTTCCAAATAATTTCAACTGTCAAAGTATTTAGTATTGGTTATTATCCCCACACCTTTTACAGGTTTCCTAATATCATAAATGAAATAATAAGTCCGTAAAGAGCAACACCTTCTGCCAGTCCAAGGAAAATAAGTGATTTACCAAAAATACTTCCGTCTTCACTTATGGCACCAAGAGCTGCACTTGCCGCACTTGAAACAGCTATACCTCCACCTATGCCTGAAAGACCTACTGCAAGAGCTGCTCCTATATATCCAAGACCTGTAGCAAGACCTGAACCTGTGTTGCTTACCTCTGCCGCCGTAGCAGTAGATGCAAAAGCAAATACCACGCCCACAATAACAATAGCTGCGTATGTGGCTATGTTAATAAAAAGTGCTTTTTTATAACGTCCCTTTGATTTTTCTCCTATTGCATAAGCTCCAAACGGAACTGCAAAGCTAAGAATAAGTGCTGCTAAAAATATAATTCCAACTGTCAATGTCATTTTTTTATCCTCCTAATATCTGATTATTTTTATTTTTTATTGTCCTTATGATAATTTCTTCATATTTTTACCATATGGTTTAAATTCTCTTCCGCATCCCTTGTAAAACCTGCTGAATATCTCATAATATTCAAGACGAAGCACCTGTATACCTACTATAAGTCCTTCAAGACCGCAGACAATTATATTGCCTATGATTATAACTATTATATTGCCCGTGCCTCCGTTTTCTGCTCCTGCAAGCATAAGCACAACCTCCATCATGGCAGCGTGGCTTACGGCAAAAGCTCCGACTCTTATAAATGAAAGTGTGTTTGAAAAATAACTAAGCAAAACTTCAAACATTTCAAAGAAGGTCTGTGTGGCAAACATTCCCACGCTTCCCTCTATAGCTTTTTTCTTTTTAATCTTGTTTGTGATAGGCTCTTTTAATGCTATTAAAATAAGCGGTACTACAAACATCACTACAAGAACTGCCGTAGCCGGAAGGGGATTACCTGTCATAAACAGTACAATGGTCATAACTATGGCCGCATAAAATACAAGTCCTGCCACACCATTTGCATCAAACCATTTGCCTTCCGTATCCTTCGCCTTAAATGCGTTTATTATGTGCATTATCATGGCTATGATGATTATTATCATACCAAATACCACCGCCACTACAAAGACTGTGTTTAATCTTCCCACAAACGGAAGATTGCTCATAGCCTCAGACGGACTCAGCCATAAATGAGGAAGTATATCCTCGAAACCAAATAAGCTTCCGTACAAAAAGCCGAATATGGTGGAGAAAAAACCTGCCGATGATATAATGGCTGCCAGATCCATATGCTTAATCTTGTAAAGTAAAAATCCTCCTACAAGGAGACATAAGCCCTGTCCCACATCACCAAACATGGCACCAAATATGAAAGCATATGTTATGGCCACAAATATAGTCGGGTCAATTTCATTATATGCAGGCATGCCATACATCTTTATAAACATCTCAAAGGGCCGTACAATCTTTGGATTTTTAAGCTTTGTAGGCGGAATACTCTCTGTAGATTCATTTTTTCCATCTACTATGCATATGGTATCCTTTTCATTTTCTTCTATTTCTCTGTTTAAAAGTTCTGCATCCTTTGCTGTCATCCAGCCGCAAAGAATAAAGTATGCAAGGCCGTCCTCCTTTGTGCAGGCAGCATATTTTCTAATGTCAAAATTGTTAATGCACCGTTTAAGTGACGCATATGCTGACTGGAACGGAGTTCTGTTTTTGTCTAACTCCTGCTGCAAAAGCTTCTTTTCTCCGTCTAACACATTTTCCAGTTCACTTATACGCACCCTGTAATCACTTATGGCCTCATCAGGCGTACCATGAACATCACTTGCTATAAATGTTCTTTCAAAATGAAGGGATGTATATGCGGCATCTACGCTTTCTTTATCTCTCAATGCTACAAAATATATTCCATATACATACCGTTCATCCTCCTGAGCCTTTACAAATACAGATTTTATATCTTCATTTACAAAATCTGTAAACTTAATAAAATTATCCTTTGGAATACGTCCAAATCTGAAATGAATATTTTTAAAATCAAGGATTTCGTCTATGTCATAATTTACATTTGAAAAAGGCTCTACCTTTGCAAGTTTATCCTTAAGCTTTACAAGCTCCGCCTCATATCTGTTAATGTTTTCCGTCCTTTTCTTATAGCTTTCATACAGCTTTTTTATAAAATCCACGCTGTCGTCTATATTCATGACAGTTTCAGAGCTTTCATCACAGCCTGTAGCATCTGCCAGCTCCTGTGCACAGACCATATATTCCTTATAAGGATTTGAATCAGTGTAAGGATACAGCGTATTTATGGATTTTAATTCCGCCGGCGCATACTCCAGATGAATCTCGTATTTTGAAAGATATTTTTCTACTATGTCATCTATTTTTTCCCTTGGTCCTGTTATATTGACAAAGTTCATTTTTTCAATCAATCATTCCACCTCCATTCAGATTACCGGACAGTCTTTACTGTCTCTTCCTTTGAATATCCGTACCGGATACATTCTACTATGCTTATAAGCCTTGTTATTTCGTTTTTCTTGTCTCTGAGATAGCCGCTCATAACCGCCATGGAATAGGGCTCAAGCCTGTAATATTTTTCGTAGGTTTTTCCCACCAGTGTTTTTATCAGCTTATCAAACTCCATCTCCTTAAAGGTATCCGGCGTAAAAAATCTGCCATAAGCAGTCTTTCCTATCTGTCCTACAAGCTCCTGTATGTCCGATGTTTCTATGAGTTTAAGCATCTGTGGCTTCTTTATCCTGTGATATACAGGTATAATCATAGCTGCCACTTCGCTTTGTGTCATTTTGTAAAACTTTTTTGCCCTGTATATCCATGTAAGATTTAGCAAATCCGCCTCTGAACCGATGGTATCAGTGAAGCTTTTCAGCTCTGCCCCACTGAAATTTATCCGTCTCTTTTTCCAGACATATTTAAAATAAAACATATCAAGTGCAAGCTCATAATCAAACAGCTCTGTCCGTCCTGCATCCATAACCATCTTCAAAGGTTCATAATATATAGTGCCTTCCAAAAGTCTTATCTTTTCCTCTATGGTTTCTGCCATATACAACTGTTCAAATGGCACTTTTGAAAACTTAGAAACAAATTCACTGATATACTTTTTCTGCTGCGGTGTCATATATTCTGCCGAACTTCTGCGCAGGGATTTCTTTATAAACTCCGTCTCATAGCTTAAAAAATGAAGCTTAAGATATTTTCTCTGCTCAAGATTAGAAAATTTATAAAGCTTAATAAAATCACCATAACCTGAATATCTGATTGCATACTCTAAGGTTTCCCTGTGGATTTCCCCGGTATCTGTGTCATCCAATATATGGCTGTAGCCATTCAGGCTTTTTAAGCTGTCTGCAATTTCCGTAACTGTGTCACATTCCATAAGACGTTCATATTCTTCTTCCGAAAGGAGCCTGCTTCTCATAGCCTTTACCTTAGTGGTAAGCCCGCTATATTTCTTCAAACTGCCCATTTGTAAAACCTCACTCCTTTAACATCTGCTCAAATATTTTTTTTGCAATCTCAGTGTGATGCTTATCATATATCTCATCAAGCTTTCCTACCTCTACCGCCATATCAGCTCTCATTTTAAGCATTGCTTCTTCTTTTTCTTTTTCAAGCTTTTCTTTTAGCTGCTTCATATTTTCCCGGTGTTCTGCTTCCAGTTCCTCATCAAACACCTTTATTTTATCTTCTATTTCCTTAGCATATAAATTTTTTTTATGCTCGGTGTCATTTTTTATGCCTTCAGCTGATTTTTCAATTTTGGACAAAGAAGCGATGACCTGATTTACTCTGCTTTCATCCATTCTGACTGTACACCTCCTTCTTTGGTTTTTAAGCCAAACATTATATGATTAATGTTACTACTTTTTTACAGAAAAATAAAGGGATTTTTTACTTTTTTTGTGTTAAGAAATGTGATACAATGAGCCCTGCGGTAGGAATTTCCTATTATTAAAATATCTTATCAGTGAGGATAGTATATGAGATTAAGAAATATAAAAGGCTCAAGAGAAGCCATAGAAGCAAATGAATACACAATTAACAATCCTGAAGAAATGAAAGGAAGATGGAATACACTTTTTGGAAATAATAATCCCCTGCATATAGAAGTGGGTATGGGAAAGGGTAAATTTATCACTTCCTTAGCCGGACTTAACCCTGATATAAACTATATCGGAATCGAAAAATATTCCAGTGTGCTTTACAGGGCTTTGGAAAAAATGGAGGAGCTTAAGCTTCCTAATCTTTATTTTATAAGAATGGAGGCTGAGGATTTGTGTGATGTCTTTGAGGAAAATGAAGTATCAAAGATTTATCTTAACTTTTCAGACCCTTGGCCGAAGGACAGACATGCAAAAAGACGTCTTACCTCCAAGGAATTTTTTGAAAGATATGACCACATTCTTATACCTGACGGAACAGTAGAATTTAAAACTGACAATAACGATTTGTTTGACTTTTCCCTTGAACAGATCCCTCTGGCAGGCTGGAGACTGTCTGCCGTCACAAGGGATTTGCATAATGATGATATATTGAACGCCGGCAATATAATGACAGAATATGAAGAAAAATTTAGTTCTGCCGGCAATCCCATAAATAAGCTTATTGCGGACAGAACTAAATAATAATTAGTGTTTTTTCTTTAAGAACTTTTTTCCTGCTATAAGTGCTGTGGCAATTAACACTGCTGCCGCACTTATAATAATTATAATTTTAATGGTTTTTCCATTATTACCTGAAGCATCTGAAGTGTTTTTGCCATCAGATTTATCAATATCCGAAACACCTGATGCAAAAGGAGCTTCGTAGCTTATTTCCATCTGGTCTTCATTCCATTTTATCACCGTTTGTAAATGCACAAATTTCGCTTAAATGGATTACAAAACATATAAATATATTGTAAGAAAGTGAAGTATGCTTCCTCCCAAAACAAAGAAATGCCATATAGAATGAAAATATTTTCTGTTATCACCGATTTTATACAGAACAG
>CAMENQ010000031.1 GCA_945928585.1 uncultured Roseburia sp.
TCTGTGGAGTATATTGTCCATTTATTTGTCCCTGATATGCTGCGTTGTTATATGGCATATTGTTTGTTGAAGCCATATACCCGTTACCGCCGTTTAACATATTATATTCATTCTGATGCATACCTGAATTTTTAACTATTGTTACCGCTATAATTCTTCCTATGGCGATTATCATCACTATGATATTCATAACAAGGGGAACTATTATTCCACTTCCGCTTTTTACTGTCATTTTGCTGACATCCTCCAGACTTTTTCCAGCCTGTGAATTCATAACAAGAGCTGCTATAGTGAAAGCCATAACTGCTATATTGGTGCAAATTACTCCTACAGTACTTATTTCTTTTCCTTTCACTGTTGATTTTATATTCTGTATACATACTACTATTAACATATAGCTGACTATTATTAAAAATAAGGCTATTGCAATATAAATTTCTGTTTCTAAATATGCTATCTCATATTTTGTGCCACTGTCCACATAATCATTAATGCTGAGACTGACAAACTGTATAAACTGATCTGTTTTATATTCTTCCGAATATATACTATTTTGAATTTCTGACACAGTACCCATACTGCTAAAGCCGGCTACTATTAACAAAATAAACATTACCATTCCCACGAATGAATATAACAATATATTAGACAAACGTTTTTTAGTAAGAAATTTATATACTACATTACATATAAACCCAATTAACACGGCTGCCATAATCGTTATTAAAACTGCCGTCCAGTATCCGCCTGTTTTGCCGTATGTATAGTCTTTTTGTAAAACTATCTCCAAGCCTCCTGCCAGTTCTGCTGATATTTTTGTCATCAGCATAACAACTAAAAGTGATAATATATGACTAAATCCTGTACTTATTCCCTTCTGACGCTTAACAAGATTAATTACTGCCTGTATCATTCTTACTATTATAACCGCAAAGGAAACTATCATTATGATGCCTATTATTGCAAGAGATACATAAAAAACCACCATTCTTACTGTATTTTTTGTGATTTTTGTCTGAAGATTATTTATATCATATTCTCCATCGTATTTTGTGCCTGTCATTTCTTCATATTCCTTTATTACCTCCTCATAAGTATCCATTTCTTCTTCCCAGTCATTAATATTATCTTTTATGTTTTCGATACTTTTAAATGTGTCCTTTATTGTTCCAATATACGTTACATTCTCCCCACCTGCCTTGTATACCGGAACGAATAAAGATACTATCATCATTACACCTATAATTAAGGTCAACGCTTCAAGTATAATTTCCGTTATAATATTGTATTTTTGTTTCATATCATGCATTTTCTTTTCTCCTTCGCTTTTTTTCCTTTAATATGTGTATATCACTTTTTATTTTTGAAAATTATATCACATATCAATTCTTATTTTTTTACAATGTCAAAATCTGTATTTTTTCTGTCAAAATTAACATTGCACCATAAACAGCTTTTAAAATATTGTTTTGATTATACAACATATTTTTCTCATTTTTTTCAATCAGGAAAACTGGTATCAAAATATGCAAAATTAACAGGGGCTATGTCGATTTGACATAGTCCCTGTCATTTTCTGTCAGATAATACTAATTTTTGCTTTCCAAAGACACCTTAAAAATATTTTCATCGATACTTATATTCATAATAAGATTGTATTTTTCCGCAATCTCCTTTATAATCTTTAACCCAAGTCCATGCTTTTTCTTATCCGATTTTGTTGTTATTATTTCTCCATTACATAAATTAAGCTTTTTTTCATATGGATTTGATATTTCCAGCCGTAAGATATTATTATCCATTTCTCCCCAAAGACTTATAATGCGTTTTTCTTCGCTGTTATTCTCTGAGCCTTCTATGGCATTGTCCATAAGGTTTGAAAGTATACTCATCATATCCTTTATATCAATTTCTGATTTTTCTTTTATGATAAAATCTGCTGAAATACCTATTCTCTTATTTTTCGCTTTGTTCTTTCTATCTTCAATTACATTTCCGACACATTCCTTGTATTTATTAGTATCTATATTTTCATACGCCCGCTGTAATTCGCAGTTTATCAATATTATCTGTTCCTTGTAATATTCCTCCTGCTGTTTCAGAAAATCTATTATCTCTTCATTGCCTATATTCAGTTTATTATTTACATAGTTTTCTATTTCTTTCATTTGTTTTTTTCTTAGAAAACACCTTAAAACTATAATCATATAAAATATTATTACAGTTATTACTAATACTGCCGTAACAAGAATTCTTCTGTTGCAGTTTTCTGTAATTGTACATCCGATAATATGCATAAAACACAATATCTCTCCAAACATACAAACCGGTATATCATATCCGATAATCTTATTGGCCACCTTTTCTTTTGATACAGCAAAAATAATCACTATTATAATAAGTGCTGCTATTATAAGACTTGGAATAAAACATATTTCTTTCATCTTCTACCCCCCCCCTAGAAAATACCCGGTTTCAGATACTTTTCCATTTTTCTTAACTAACACTATACTTCCATCTAATCTCTCAAATAAATATTTTATAAGTTTCATCTCCCAACTTCTTTCCAAGGTTCTAATCCTTATGCTGTTTTTATCTGTCTCAATATAATACGATATATATCTCTCTCCGCCCTTCATTTCCTTTTCATGTAATTTTATATATATCCTGTCTTTTCTCTCAAGTCTTATGGCTATATTGTCTATCAGAAGCCATATTATCAAACTTATTATGTCCCAGGGAATATCTGTTATATTATTAAGTCTTATATCTGTTTCTACCTTTATTTCTTTTTTCGACAGTTCTAAAAGTTTCTTTTCTATTGCATTATCCAGAAATTTATTATCGCAATATTTTACCTCCAGCATTTGGTTCAACTTTTCCTTTAATTCCTCAAGCCGAAGTATGCTGTCACTATTATTGTCCGAAATAGTCTCCAACACTGATATATGCTTAGTTATATCATGTCGAAAATAACCCAGTCTGTTTTTGTATTCTGCTATTTTTTTATAATCTCTTTTAAATTGTTTTTTTGAATATATCTGATTTATATATATTTTATCTTCTTTTTCCTGCGGTGTTTTATATATTTTGTATATACGCCATCCTCCATATACCACTGATGTTCCACCTATGCAAACAGCTGCCGGTCGGAGGATATTTTCATATATCTCTGTTCGTTTTGCAAAATCAAAAAATAATATTATTGTAATAGTGATATTAAGTAACCAAATCACATATGATACATTTAAACTTTCTTTATATGTTTTCAAAATACATAAAATGTAAAATACAGCCTCTGCACAAAGCAATCCTATAAATATATATGTAATAATTTTTTCCATAGTTTTTATCATAAGACTGTTACATCAGAACTTCCGCTATAGCTTCCTTTACTTTTGTTTTGTATCTCCTGCTTACAGCTACCACGGTTCCATCTTCAAGTACCAGCTTGTCCTGCTCCATTTTTTTCATTTTATTAATATTTATTATATAACTCTTATGACACCTTACAAATCCGCTCCCCAGCCTGCTACTTAATTTATCCATATTTTCTATTGCTTCAATCATTCCTTCCTCAGTATATAAATTTATATGCCTGTCATTTATTTCAGCATATATTATACTTTCCGTTTTAATATGGTAAACACATTTAAATGATTTTACAGTTATATATTTCTTTTTGCCTCTCTCTATTTCATATAGCAGTTTTTTTATTGCCATCTCCAACCGGTCTCTTGTTATCGGTTTATATATACAATATAAGGGATTTACTTGAAATACTTTCTCTGAATATTTAATAAAACCTGTACAAAAAATTATTTTTATATAGCCGTATTCCTTTTCAATTTTGTTTGCTGCTTCTATTCCGTCTATGTCGTTTAATTCAATATCAAGTATAACAGCATCCACATATTTTCCTGCATCCTCAATATATTCAAACATATCATATGCAGAATCGAATGTTTTTATATCTATATTTCCACAAGGAATATGTGACTTAAGAATATCCTCAGTCATAGATTTCAAGCTTGCTAATACATTTCTTTCATCATCGCAAATTAATATTCTCAACTTTTGTATTCCTCCATATTTTTTATTTTTTATTATAGCAAAAAAAAATATAATATTTTACCTCGTGTCAAAACTGGTATAAAAATCTACAAAATTAACCATTTTTTATAAAAGTATCCCAAACACTGCCCAGATATTTTTTGAAATCACTATAGACATTACATCAACCACATAAAAATATGCGTAAGTATCTGCTCAGAACTTACGCACATTTTATAATTTTATATACCTGAAATCCCGGCTCATAACCCGGCATCCCTTTTTAAATCATATGTTACAGCTTATAACTTACATTTTCCTTGTATGCTCCAACTCAGCTACAGCACTTTCTATCTCCTTAAGTGTACCCTTTATGGATGCATTAATCTCTCCCGAAGTGCCTGCAAGCTTTCCTACCTCCTGTGCTACTACGGCAAAGCCTTTGCCTGCCTCACCGGCTCTGGCTGCTTCTATGCTTGCATTCAAAGCAAGTATACGCTGCTTTGATTCTATCTTGTCAAGTTCACGTGACTTATTGTTAATCTCCTTAACAAGATTTATTGTTTTATCAAGATTTTTATTTAATGCTTCCTGAACCTTGCTGTCCACATATTCCTTATGTGACATATTTGCCATAAGATTTACCATTTCGCCGAGAAGTCTTGCTGATGCTCTTATAGACTCCTCATCTCTTATAGGTATCTTTCTCAGTGCTGCAATATAATCATCAGGATTTACTCCAATTTCTGTAGCTATCTTTCTAAACTTATCTTCATCAGGCTCTGCCGGTAAAATCTGTCCTCCAATGATTTTTCCTACTTTTTTACCTGACACTACAATATCTATACTGAAATCCATCAGGCCTGCGTGACAGAAATAAACGCCTGTACATTCTGCATCACACTTTACACATCTTCTGCAGCCTTCCTGACTTCCTCTTGTATATTTCATACAAAAATCTGTAAATCCTACTTCTCCTGATATGTACTTGCCTTCATCATCCATGGCAATAGTAGCCATACCTGTGGCTTTTGACCATTCCTTCATTATCTCGTTAAGCTTTTGTAAGTCTAAATATTCTGATATGTTCATACTCTACGCTTCCTTTCGTATATCCATCCTGTAACGCAACTGCGTACCTTTTACATCCTTCGTGTTTCCTCAAGTTCGTTTACTGCTTCCTCTATTTCTTTAAGCGTTCCTTTTATGGAAGCATTAATTTCGCCTGAAGTGGCTGCAAGCTTTCCTACTTCCTGTGCTACTACGGCAAATCCTTTACCAAGCTCTCCTGCCCTGGCTGCTTCTATACTTGCATTTAATGCGAGTATACGCTGTTTTGATTCTATTTTATCAAGTTCCTTTGATTTATTATTTATCTCTGTAACAAGTCTTATAGTTTCATCTAGGTTTTTATTTAATGCTGCCTGAACATTCTTGTCCACATATTCACTATAGGACATATTTGCTATAAGGTTTACCATATCTTCAAGAAGCTTAGCTGCTGCTCTGATAGATTCCTCCGGTCTTACAGGTACTTTTCCAAGTGCCTCCATAAACTGGTCAGGATTTGCTCCAAGCTCTGCTGCCATTTTCCTGAATTTTTCTTCATCAGGCTCATTTGGAAGAACCTGTCCTCCTACTATCTTACCGGCTATCTTACCTGCAACTACAATATCTGAACTAAAATCCATCAGACCTGCATGACAGAAATAAACGCCTTTTCCTTCTCTGTCGCACTTCGCACAACGCTTAGAGCCTTCAACCGTACCCTTAGTATATTTATTACAAAACTCTGTAACGCCTATATCATCAGCTATAACGTTTCCGTCTGCATCCATAGCCACCGTAGCCATACCCGTAGCCTTTGACCATGATTTCATCAGTTCATTAAGTTTTTCCAGGTCTACATAATCACCTATATTTATTTTGCCTTCCATTGTTTTCCATTCCCTTCCGTCATCTTTATTTGCAAACACTTTTATTTTTTAAGTATATCACAAGGTAAGACATTTTGCCAGTATTTTATCCCTTTACACCTTAATTTTATGCAAAATGCACAATATAATTTTCTCCTATAAATGAGACTTGATATATGTAGTCGCTATAACAGCTAAAACTGCACCTATGGTAGAACCGAGAAGGTTAACTATAAGCTGATATCCCCAGTCAACTTTTTCTCCGTTTTTGTTCGGTATCGGCAGAATGGCAAACCATATACTGCTAAATACTGAACGCATGGCATTCATACTAAATCCGGTACTGTTAAGTGAAAGAGACAGCAATGCTACTGCCGCAAATCCTACTACTCCTACTATAATAGCCTGATTTCCTGCCTTTAAGTCGCTTACTCCTGCTATACACATAAATACTAAAAACAGAAAAACAAATGTTGCAATAATTTCCTGTACAAAGTTTAAAGGAATATTTTTCTGTACAGGATATGCCGCAAATATACCTCTTTTTGATTCGTCAGGCGATGCTTTGAAGGAATCCCAGAAAAATATCATACAGCATGCTACCGCTGTTCCTGCTGCCAAAAACTCCATAAGAAGATATTTAACGGCTTCACCAATTTCAAGACCGTTGTAAATAACGTTTCCGACTATAACTCCCGGATTCAGATATCCGGGACCTCCCATAATAACTGCTACAGTAAGTCCAAGACCTACTGCAAGGCTCCATGCTACCACCAGTTCAATATAGTGTAGCTTTGATACAAGTGTTTTTTTCAGGGATATGTTACACATATACGCATAACCTCCCAACAGGAATACAAGACTTCCTGCAAATTCTGATAAGTAACTCATTTAATTTTCTCCTTTCCGTTCACGTTCAAAATCTGATAATATATTCTACCACATACTGATAATTATATCAATAAAAATTCTAAAAATTAAACGGATTTAGGACAAAAATTTAGAATTATCTGAATTCACCATAAACTACTATAATATGTTTATCTTCCCCGTTCATCAAGGAGCTTTTTCTTCATATCATACAGTCTGTCTGACAAATCCACATATACCTTATGTGGATTAACAAGTCTTCTTGTTTCATCCCACAGTGTTTCAAGCTCATTCTTGCAATAAGTCTTTATATCATTCACATCCGGAGACTCATATACACATATTCCTTTCTCAAAAATAGGTACAAGAAGCTCCCTTACTGTGTATTCGCCTGCTTTTAAGGTAGTTTTCTTCCATGTTTCTATAGGATCAAATATCATAAGGTCTTTGTTTTCGTCAAGTGTCTCATCTGCCAGTGCAATTAAGTCTGCCTTAAGCTTTCCCGTCTCCTTCTCATATAGACGAAATACTGTTTTGTTGCCCGGATTTGTAATCTTTTCCGTGTTTTCCGACAGCTTTATTTTTGGAATAAACTCACCTGTCTTACTGTCCTGTATGGCTGCTATTTTGTATACACCGCCAAAGGACGGACAGTCACTTGATGTTATAAGATTCGTTCCCACTCCCCATGATGTTATCTTTGCTCCCTGGGTTTTTAAACTGTCTATAAGATATTCATCCAAATCACTTGAAGCTGAAATAATGGCATCTGTATATCCTGCCTCATCAAGCATTTTTCTTGCTTTCTTTGAAAGGTATGCCAAATCACCGCTGTCAAGTCTGATTCCATACATAGCCGGCTTTATTCCCTCTGCCTTAAGCTCATCAAACACCTTTATGGCATTCGGTACACCACTTCTTAAAGTGTCATAAGTATCCACCAGTAAAAGGCACGCATCCGGATAAAGATCAGCATATGTTTTAAATGCCGTATATTCATCCTTAAAACTCATAACCCAGCTGTGGGCATGTGTTCCCTTAAGGGGTACGTTCCATTTCTGTCCTGTAAGTACGCATGATGTTCCTATGCAGCCTCCTATAACTGCTGCCCTTGCTCCATATACACCTGCATCCGGTCCCTGGGCACGTCTTAAACCAAATTCCATTACGCCGTCTCCCTGAGCTGCATACACTACTCTGGAAGCCTTTGTCGCTATAAGGCTCTGATGATTTACTATATTTAAAAGTGCTGTTTCCAAAAGCTGCGCCTCCATAATAGGTGCAACCACCTTTATAAGAGGCTCCTTCGGAAATACTACGGTGCCCTCCGGTATGGCATAAATATCTCCCGAAAAATGGAAAGAGCTGAGATACGTCAGAAAATCCTCCTCAAAAATACCCAAACCTCTCAGGTAATCTATTTCCTCATAAGAAAATTTAAGATTTTTAATATAATCAATAACCTGTTCCAGTCCACATGCTATGGCATATCCGCTTCCGCTTGGGTTTTTCCTGTAAAATACATCAAACACCACAATTTCGTTTGAATTGCTCTTAAAATATCCCTGCATCATAGTAAGCTCATATAAATCTGTCAATAATGTTAAACTTCTATCGCTCACTTTTTCCACATCCTTTCTCTCTGCACTCTTTTACGACTTTGTTTAATCATATGTCTGTTTTCCACCGGCATCATACGTTTGGCATTTCTATGTTTCAGGCATTCCGAATGTATCTGTAGCCCTCATGTAAAGCCAGAACTTTACAATAAAATATATAATGGAAAAGACCATAAATCCTGAAACTATCCAGTATAATATATCTGCAAAATATATGCCTGCCCTTCCGAAAACCTTAAGAACCTTTCCCACAATCATACATACTCCATACAGGTCTGCACTAAATCTTAAGTCCCTTCCTATCTGCATATATTTATAATTGTCTATCTTTTTTGTACATATGGCAGTAACTGAATACATAATGGCAACCATAGCCACCACCTGTACGGCGTACAATATAATAAGCGGCATCACCAGATTATTCTGATTGACTGCAAACGGCAACAGAAGCTCCAGTATGTTAGCGGACATCCCCATAACTGCCATAAATATCCCGCGGTTTCTTGCATTTTTTTTGTCTACATGACTTCCCTTAAGAAAAAGCAGACCTCCGATTATAAGCAGGTATCCTACAGGATCAAACAACACGTCAACAGCCAGCTTCGTTCCTACAAACGTGGTGACAATCTGGGTTTTGGCGTATACTCCCAAGCCTTCATTATTACCCATAACAAATCCATAGCTTATTCCTGTATCTATATTTATAATTAACGCGGCAAGAAAAATGCCGGCAAGAATCATATACATATAAGATTTTATATTCTTTCTTACTGCTAAAGCATTTTCTTTCATCAGTACCCCCTCCTTACTCTCCTATTACCTTTTCCTTTATTATAAAATCACTTTCTCTCATAATAAAATAATAATATAATGCACTGACACCAAGCAACAATATTTCATATACCACAAGTAATGCAGGAGAAATAATGGCTATCCATCTTAAAACACACAAAACCGCACTTAAAACAACAGTTCCAAACCACGCTATGGATATGGCACGTCTTGCCGTTTTATGTTCAAAGCCTGACAATGTGTCACATATACCACATATAAACACATAGCCTACTATAACCTCCGTTCCGTACATAGCTATGGCAAGCCAGAAACTCATATAAGAAAGAGGCATACCATTCAGGAAAAACGGCATAAGATGAATAAATACATACAAACCTGCTCCAAACCACGACATAAGTGATGCTATAGAAAACAGCCTGCTAAATTCTGCCATTTTCCTTAAAAATATTGCCAGTATAATAAATCCAAGTAAATCAGGCACAATATCAAATGTAAGCTGATAATATACATCCCCCATAAACATACCGTCAACATCACTTGTATCACAGCCTGCCCCGTACATATAATTCAATGAATATACCTGAAATTCAAGGCTGTATCCGCTGTCTGTCTTATATGCAGGATACGGATTTATTCCGCCTAAGGATATGTTCTGATCAAACATAATAAAGAAAAAGCCTATAATAACCCATATCAACAGCCATTTTTTTTTGCTAATATTTTTAAACATTTTTCCTCTCATTCCGCCGCTTAAACGGCAACTACACCATCTTATTTTCCATAAATACTACAAGACGCTTACTGCACCCTTACTGCAATAAGCGTCATTTTATTACTTAATCACTGACTATTTTCCTGCTTTTTTTGCTTCCTTAGCCTTCTGCTTTGCTTCTTTCTTTGCAAGCTTTTCTGCAGCCTTACGTTTTTTAGGATCTGTCTCCACTATAGGTCCTCTTATACGTTTTGCCGATGTTACATATATACCACTGACAGATGCCTTAACCTCCTGCTTTGGCGCAAGTGTCTCAAATACTTTCTGGTCGCATATAAGTGACATAACCTTCGGTCCTACCTTTACCTTAAGGATAGGGAGCTTAGCCCTGCGCATAAGCTTAGGCGTCTGTTCCAAAACTATCTTCGGCAGACCTGCCTCCGTAAGCTTCATCATTTTTTTATCAATGATAAAGAAATTCATGGTCTGTGCTGCTGCTTCAATGGATGCCTGCTGTGACTCCTGCTTTTTCTGCAGTCTTTTTCCTAATATAACCAGCACAAGTAAAATCACCACAAGCACTGCCAATACTATCATAAATATTTTAAAAAACATATTTTCCTCCTGCTAATATCACATTATCATAACTTTGTCAAACAGATACATTTTATCATCATATGTCAGAATTTACAATAAATTTTTATTGTTTTCCAACATTGTTTTTATTTCATCATGTACCATTGCACCTAAATGCTTCTTCTGCTCCTTATCAAGCGTATCCATATATATAGGTTTTCCAAACTCTACTACAACATTTGCTTTCTTTATCCACGGAAAATGGTCCTCAAATATGGCACTTGTATTATTAAATGATACCGGCACTACAGGCACATTTGCCTTTTCTGCCATCTTAAGGCTTCCCTCCTTAAATTCCCTTAAGGAATCGTCTGTCTTACCTCTTGTTCCCTCCGGAAAAATAAAAATGGAAATGCCGTTTTTCAGGCTGTCTACTCCCTCAAGTACCATTTTCATTCCTGCCCTTATATCACTCCTGTCAAGGAACAGGCAATGCATACGTTTCATCCAGCCTGCCAGAATAGGAACCTTCTTAATTTCTTTTTTGGAAACAAAGCCGCAAAGTGGTTTTACAAGTGTATAGCCTATAACAATATCAAAATAGCTTCTATGATTTGATGTATAAAGAACTGCTGTATCATCAGGTATATTTTCAAGTCCCTTTACGGTAATTTTTGCTCCGGACAAAAATTTCATAACTCTTAGTCCCCATGTAACTATTGCAAAACTCATTCTGTCCTTAAGATTTTTGTTGAACTTTCCTACTATAGCCAAAAAAACAAAAATAATAAGACTAACAAGTAAATATATAATTAAAAACAAGCCAATTAAAACAAATCTAATCATAGCTCCGCTCCTTTCACCTTACTGACTATATTCATCTCTATCTGATTATCAGATAAATGTTCATAATTCATCTCCATAGCATAATCAATGTGTACATTTATTTCGTCTTCCTTATGCTCAACTGATATGCGGTTTGCGTGAAATCCTAACATAAAGCTTCCATAATCAGTTTCATAGCATGAAATATGATTCTTCCCCTCCTCGAAAAGGAGTGTCGCCTCTATGGTTCCTTTCTTTTTTACCTCTACACGTGGAATACCGGCTATGTCACTGATTTTTAAAATATTAGACACCGGCCTCATGCTGTCATCCATTATTTCATCATACTTTATATAATGTTTTCCATTTCTGAAATAATATGTACCATTGCATACTACTTCCATGGAATCAGCTTCATTATCTCCAAACTGTAACCCTTTTACGGTAACTAAAACATCCTTTGTCATTTTAATCTCCATTCTAATATTCCTCTATATTTATCTGAGTAGCCTTCTCTACTTCTATAGGCATAATGGAATTGGCAAACTCTATAAATTTTCTCGGTGCATCACTGACATAAAAATCATACATATCAGGTTTTGGTATAAGGTCTGCCTTTGAAGCTATGCCTTTTTCCTCCAGAAGCTTTTTAAGACTTATGGCAGTTTCATACGCAGGATTTACGAGGAAAACATCCTCACCCATAGTCTTCATAATAGTGCTTCTAATCAAAGGATAATGAGTACAGCCCATAATAAGTGTATCTATGTTTCTGTCCTTAAACTCGCTTAAATACCTGTATGCCACTTCGTCAGTTACGGTATCGTGAAGCCAGCCCTCCTCTACAAGTGATACGAAAAGAGGACATGCCTTTCCTAATACTATGGCTTCCTTATCATACTCATGTATAACCTCAGAGTATATTGCACTGCGGATAGTTCCCTCTGTGCCTATTACACCGATTCGTTTTGTTTTTGTATTTTCCACGGCAGTCTTTGCACCGGGTCTTATTACTCCTATAATAGGAATATCAAACTCTTTTTCCAGTTCCTCCAAGGCAAAGGCACTTGCAGTATTGCAGGCTACCACTATAGCCTTTACGTTTTTCGTAAGAAGAAATCTGACTATCTGCCTTGAATACCTTATAACGGTTTCCTTGGATTTGCTACCATATGGAACTCTGGCTGTATCTCCAAAATATACTATTTTTTCATTTGGTAATTGTCTTAAAATCTCTCTTGCTACAGTAAGCCCTCCGCGTCCTGAATCAAAAACGCCTATAGGTGCACTGTTAA
>CAMENQ010000032.1 GCA_945928585.1 uncultured Roseburia sp.
AAAATGATACAGACAAAGACATAGAAACTTTACGTAATAAAAAAGAAGCATTTCCTTTGACCGGAGAAAAAATAAATGATAATGCAAGGGAAATAGTCCTGACAGGAAGCGGTAAGGAAGCTGTAAACTCCATTGATGAACCTGATAATATAAAGCCGGTTGAGAGAAAAATTATTTTAGGTGAAAAATATACATTAAAAGGAAACAGTTTTACTATTTTAATATTATAACTTAAAATTATAACTTAAATGAAAGAGAGAAAAAAATGCTAGAATATCTGGAAAATATCATTGGAAACATAAATAACGTACTGTGGGGACCACCAATGCTTATACTTTTATTTGGAACCCACATCTTTATGACAATAAGGACAGGAATAATACAGCGGAAAACCTTAAAGGGTATTAAGCTGTCGGTTACAAAGGATAAGGATTCTGACGGAGACATAAGTCAGTTTGGAGCTTTGGCTACGGCACTTGCATCTACCATAGGAACCGGAAATATAATCGGTGTAGGAACAGCCATTGCACTGGGAGGCCCGGGAGCGGTACTCTGGTGCTGGCTTACAGGTGTATTCGGTATAGCCACAAAGTATGCAGAATCACTTATAGCAGTAAAGTACAGGGTAAAGACAAAGGACGGCAGAATGATGGGTGGAGCCATGTATGCTCTTGAAAGAGGTCTTCATATGAAATGGCTGGGTGTGCTTTTTGCCATATTTGCATTGGCTGCATCCTTTGGAATAGGCTCTATGGTACAGACAAATGCCATTGCAGGCATATGGGAAGAAAATATGAATGTTCCGGGATGGATAATAGGTGTTGTATGCGGAATATTTGTATTTCTGGTAGTATTTGGCGGAGTAAAAAAAATAGCAGGCGTGTGCGAAAAGCTGGTTCCTGTTATGGCAGGCTTTTATGTGATTGGCTGTATATTTATCCTTGTAGTAAACTATGATTATATAATTCCTGCCATTGTTACCATAGTAAAGCTTGCTTTTAAGCCGGGGGCAGCAGCAGGAGGACTTGTAGGTTCCGGTGTAATGCTGGCGGCAAGATATGGTATTGCAAGAGGTTTATTTTCAAATGAATCAGGTATGGGTTCGGCACCGATAGTCGCTGCAGCAGCACAGACGAAAAATCCCGTTAGGCAGGCACTTATATCTGCCACAGGTACATTCTGGGATACGGTTGTCGTATGTGCAATGACGGGAATCGTCCTTGTAAGCAGTATACTTAAAAATCCGGATATAGACGTATCAAACATAACAGATGGAAGCGAGCTTACATCTTTGGCGTTTGGACAGATTCCATACATAGGAAAGGCTATACTTGTAATAGGTATAGTGGCGTTTGCATTTTCTACTACCTTAGGGTGGGCGTATTATGGAGAAAGATGTGCAGAATATCTCGGAGGAATGAAAATAATCATACCATACCGTATTCTTTATGTGGCATCGGTGGTTATTGCACCACTTATTACACTGCAGATTGTGTGGAGTCTGGCAGATACATTTAATGCCCTTATGGCTGTGCCGAATCTTATAGCGGTGCTGCTTTTGTCGAAGGTTGTGAGGAGCGAAACGGACAAATATTTAAATAATATGGATTTGAAGGCGGAGGATGAAATACCGACGGTGGATAAATAAAAGGTGAAGTGAATTTTTTAATGTATCATTCAGACTGCTGTGGAGCATTAAAAACTTTTTAAAATAAAATAGTGCGAAAAGTTGACAATGGATATAAATGTTGTTAAAATATAAAACAGTTGCGAATTAGTACAATAAAGTACTAAACGCAGTAGTATTACATATAAAGTATTATATATAAAAAACGAAAGGATATTTCAGCTATGAAGAGAAAGGTTTTATCCGTATTAGTAGATAATACATCAGGTGTATTAAACAGAGTATCAGGTCTTTTCAGCAGAAGAGCATATAATATAGACAGTCTCACTGTAGGAGAGACGGAGAATCCGGCATATTCACGTATGACTATTGTAGTCAGAGGTGAGGATGAGACACTGGAGCAGATTGAGAAGCAGATATCAAAGCTTGAGGATGTTATTAAGGTGCAGGATTTAGGCGATGCATCAGTATGCAGGGAACTTGTACTTGTAAAGGTGGCAGCAGGACCGGAGGAAAGACAGCAGGTTATAGCTGTGGCAGATATATTCAGGGCTAAGATAGTAGATGTGGCTCCGGAGTCACTTATGATTGAGCTTACGGGAAATCAGGAGAAGCTTACGGCATTCACGAATTTACTTGAAGGCTTTAAGATTTTAGAGCTTGTCAGAACAGGTATCACAGGTCTGGCAAGAGGTATTGCAGATTAGTCTGCAGGATTTAAGTTGTTTATTCATTGCTACTGTGTTTGAAAAAGCTTACATATGCAGCATAAATAAAATATATTTTTTAACAAAATGGAGGAATAAAAAATGTCAGAAGCAAAGATTTATTATCAGCAGGACTGTAATTTAGCAGCTTTGGAAGGCAAGACTATTGCCGTTATCGGATACGGCAGCCAGGGACATGCACATGCATTAAATGCAAAAGAGTCAGGATGCAATGTTATCATTGGCTTATATGAGGGAAGCAAGTCATGGGCAAAGGCTGAAGCACAGGGATTTGAAGTATATACAGCAGCAGAGGCAGCTAAGAAGGCAGATATCATTATGATTCTTATTAATGATGAACTTCAGGCAGCTATGTACAAGAAGGATATTGAGCCAAACCTTGAGCCGGGAAATATGCTTATGTTTGCTCATGGTTTCAACATTCATTTTGGTCAGATAGTACCACCTAAGGATGTAGATGTTACCATGATAGCACCTAAGGGACCTGGACACACAGTAAGAAGCGAGTATCAGGCAGGAAAGGGAGTTCCTTGTTTAGTAGCTGTACATCAGGATGCTACAGGAAAGGCTCTTGACAGAGCATTAGCTTACGCACTTGCCATCGGTGGTGCAAGAGCAGGTGTTCTTGAGACTACATTCAGAACAGAGACAGAGACAGACCTCTTCGGTGAGCAGGCAGTTCTTTGTGGTGGTGTATGTGCTCTTATGCAGGCTGGTTTTGAGACATTGGTAGAGGCAGGCTATGATGAGAGAAACGCATACTTTGAGTGTATCCATGAGATGAAGCTTATTGTAGACCTTATTTACCAGTCAGGCTTTGCAGGTATGAGATACTCTATATCAAATACAGCAGAGTACGGTGATTACATCACAGGACCAAAGCTTGTTACTGAGGAAACAAAGAAGACTATGAAGAAGATTCTTAAGGACATTCAGGATGGAACATTTGCTAAAGACTTCTTACTTGATATGTCTGCAGCAGGCGGTCAGGCTCACTTTAAGGCTATGAGAAAGTTAGCTTCTGAGCATCCGTCAGAGAAGGTTGGAGAGGAAATCAGAAAGCTCTACAGCTGGAACAATGAAGCTGATAAGCTTATCAACAACTAATAAAAAGATATATACAATATAAATAAAAAATGGTTCATAAAGTCGTGAGTGCGGTTTTATGAGCCATTTTTTAATTTAATAGGAAATTTCCAAAGCAACAGAGATATCGCAACAACAAAGGGAATATTATTGCGTAAAAAGGGGTATAATGTAGTAATCCTGAGTAAGAAAATTGCCAAAACGCCGAAAAAAAGTTTACCAAAACGCCGAAAAAAAGTTTACCAAAACGCCGAAAAATAATTGCTAATATGTTAAAATATGTTATTATAGGAGAAAATAGATACTACCAAAAAAAAAGCCCCGGCTTATATGATATGGCACTATTGCATTTTAATACACAAAAAGAAAAAATGAGGTGACTTATTTGCAGGAAACAAAATACATTACAATCATATCAAAAAGAAAAAAGATAGTGCTTAGTATAAGTACGATTCTTTATGTTCTTATGACAGGGAAGAATGCCGAAATACACGTTTCAGGGGGGAAAATATATGAAACAAAAATGACACTTGCAGAGCTTTGTGAAAAACTGGGAGACAGCTTTATAAAAGTGAACAGGGGATGCATCGTGTCAGCAATGGAAATACACGATATCACTGACAGCGTAAACTTAAATAACGGAGAGTCACTTATATACACATTGCGAAAGAAAAAGGAGATTATAGAGCAGTTACACACAAAACAGAAGAGTATGACAAAAAGCTTTACCGAAAATGACACTCCCGTAACGGAGGAGGAATACCGTAAGTGTTTTGCAGGCTTTGAAAATATGCCTTTTGCATTTACGGATATAGAGATGATATTTAATGAGGACAGCCATGCCGTAGACTGGATATTCAGATATGGCAATGAGGCACTGGCGAAACTGGAAAAGATACCGCTTGAGAAACTTATCGGCAGTTCCTTCGGAAGCCTTTTTTCAAATATGGATTCCAAGTGGCTTAAAAACTACGAGCGGGCAGCACTTTATGGAGAAATGCTGGAAATAATAGACTACAGTCCTGAAATAGATACATATTTAAAGGTTATAAGCTTTCCGACATTCAAAGGTCACTGCGGGTGTATTCTATTTGACATTTCGGAGATAAAATTTACTAAAAACAGCAATGATGCCGAAAAAGCGCTGATGCTTTACTTAAATATGTCGTTTTAATCCTGTTAAATGTCGTTTTAAGGCAAGCCTATTGACGAAAATGAAAAAAATGCTTAATATGAAGAAATAAAAATTAAAAATATTGTAAGATACAGAGGATAAGAAATGCAAAAGTCAATACAAATGGCAAAACATAGTTTAAAATACATATTAATATTCCTATCGACAGTTATAGTATTGACAGGTATGCTGGTTCTTGCAGCAAAGATTCCACAGTCATCCATAAAGGATAACGTCCGGGAATCAGCAGAATATTTATGTCAGGGCGAGCTTTTTGATACAGTTATAGAAGGTGTAAAAGGCAGTGAGATAGACAGGTATGCGGATTCCATACTTTTGACCATAGCATATCAGTATGACAGTGAGCATCCTCTTGTATCCATAATGTGGTCATCCTATTATTATACGAGATTTCAAAATGAGAATGAGAACCTCCTGGAAGCAGTGAATGACGGGTATGAACCAAATCAGCAGTATCTCAGGTACTGGCACGGCTCTAATGCCTTCGTGCGTCCGCTGCTTATGGTATTTAACCTTAAGCAGATATATATATTTAATGGAATTATCCTTATAATACTGGTCATATGGCTGATGGCGGTACTTATCAGAAATAAAGCATATGTACCTGCCATTGGAGTATTGGTGGGGCTTATAGGTACATCATCATGGTTTGTACCATTTTCACTGGAATACACGTGGACCTACATTATAATGTTAGTGATGTCCATAATTGGGGTAAAGCTTGCCCTCCATGGAAAGTGGAATCGTATGGGGATATTTTTTATGGTTGGTGGCATAATAACTAATTATATGGATTTTCTTTCTACAGAGACTATTACGCTGCTGGTTCCATTGCTGTTGATTTTATGGGTGCGTATGCATAAAGAAAATACACCTGTGGTTCATCAAATCAGATTTGCAGTAAAGATGATGTTTGCATGGGGATGGGGATATCTGGGGATGTGGATTATGAAATGGGTGCTTTCAGCCATCATTCTTCAGGAAAATGTGTTGCCTTATGTGCTTGAACATATAAGCGAAAGACTGGGAGGTGATATTGGACTCAGTCTGTGGCAGTATATAACCGGAGCACTGCTGAAGAATATTAAATGTCTGTTCCCTTTTGGATATGGTATGGCAGGTATCTTCGCAGGGTGTGCACTTGTACTGCTGGCAGTATATTTTGGATATGTTTATCATAAAAAGCATATTAATAAAAAACATATTCTGTTATATCTGATAATAGGACTTGTTCCTTATATCAGGTACATAGTGCTTCACAATCATTCGTATCTTCACTGCTTTTTTACCTACAGGGCTCAGATGGCAACCATTATTGCCATTGTGTTTATATTGGAAGAACTGACGGAATGGAGGTGGATGCATGGAAATGCTGGAAAAAGAAAATCTTGAGCTGTCAGTCATCATGCCCTGCCTCAACGAAGAAAATACAGTGGGTTACTGTGTAGATGAGGCAATGGAGTTTATGAAAAAATACCGGATAAAAGGAGAAGTCCTCGTGGTTGATAACGGTTCCACTGATAAATCCGCCGTGACTGCACAAAAACATGGAGCAAGAGTAATAGAAGAAAAAAGAAAAGGCTATGGACGGGCCATCAGGTCAGGAATAGCTTCCAGCAGAGGCAAAGTGATTATTATAGGAGACTGTGATACGACTTATGATTTCCTTCATCTGGAAGATATGTACGCTTATTTGAATGAAGGAAAATGCCATATGGTGATTGGAAACCGGTATACAGACTGTATGGAACAAGGGGCTATGTCATGGTCCCACAGAGTGGGTGTACGATTTCTGTCATTCTGTGGAAGGATACGTTTTCACACAGATGTATATGATTTCCATTGCGGACTCAGGGGGATTTCCCGCGAGACTGCAGAGAAACTTATATTTCATACAGACGGAATGGAATTTGCCACTGAGATGATAGCAGAAGCAGCAGGAAACAACCTTTGTATACGACAGGTACCGGTGAAACTGCGAAAATGTAAGTATCAGAGGGAGTCAAAGCTTAGAACGGTCAAAGATGGTTTATACCATTTGAGATATATTTTAAAAAAAGGAAAGAGAGGAAAACTATGAAAAGTGAAGTAAGAAAAAGAAGAAGGAGATTTTGGGCGTTTTGCCTGACAGTTATATTGATTTTTGGCAATATGGCGCCAATGGCTGCTTATGCGACAGAGTACACAGTTGAAGAATTGCATGAAGATAATGGAGAAACAGATATTTTTGATGTAAGTATATTAAAGCCGGGTGATACGGTTAAACAAGATAGTAGTTATGTGGACGTGTACTATTATGATTATGATAAAAACAATACAATAAGTGAAGAATATGGGCTCTTAAATCAAGAGCATATTGTAAAAAAATATGATGAAATTAAAAATCTAGGAGAAGCAGAGCAAGAAGTATATTGGAAGGTTAATAGTATAAGTGAATCTGGTAATTGTTATACATTACATTTAATGCCAGTCAAAGTATATAAAATTATGTATATATTAGATGGTGGAACGAATGGCTCTAATACTGAAACATATTGTGAAGGTATTGGAGTGGAGAGCCTTGCTGATGCCGAAAAGACGGGTTATAAATTTGAGGGATGGTACACTAATGAAAACTTCACCGAGGAGTCAAAGGTGACAAACATATCAACAAACAAGACTGGAAATATAACGCTTTACGCAAAATTCACACCAAACAGATATAACATCAGCTATGTTTTAAATGAAGGAACCAACGGAGAAAACCCATCAAGCTATACTTATGGAACAGGAGTGACAAGCTTTGCCGACGCCACCAAAGAAGGCTATAAATTTGACGGCTGGTACAGTAACGCAGATTTCACAACAAAGGTGACATCAATATCAACAACCCAGACCAAAAATGTAACGCTTTACGCAAAATTTAGCGAAGCCAGCTATAATATAGAATATAACATGAACGGAGGAACCAATGCCGGCAGTAACCCATCAAGCTATACTTATGGAACAGGAGTCAGCAGCTTTGCTGATGCTGTCAAGGAAAACTATACATTTGACGGTTGGTACAGTGACGCAGATTTTACAAAAAAGGTGACATCCATATTAACAACCCAGACTGGAAATATAACGCTTAACGCAAAGTTTATACCAAACAACTATAATATCACATATGAATTAAACGGAGGAACCAACGGAAACAACCCGGCAGGCTATACCTGCGGAACAGGAGTGACAAGCTTTGCCGACGCCACCAAAGAAGGCTATACATTTGATGGCTGGTACAGTGACGCAAAGTTTACAACTAAGGTGACAACCATATCAACAACCCAGACTGGAGATGTAAAGCTTTACGCAAAATTCACATCGAACGATGATAATAAAGGCAAAGTTGCATGGGATGAAATCGCTGACAAGATAAAGAACGCAAAAGACGGTGATAAAATTATCATAGATATGAATGGTGAAACAGTGCTTCCAGAAGATATTTTAAGTGAAATAAAAGGTAAGGATATAGACATTGTGCTTGATATGGGTGATGGATTTATATGGACAATAAACGGTATGACAGTATCCGACCCTAAGGATGTGGATATGGGAGTAAGCATGGGAAGCGATATACCTGTAAAAGTAATCAACCTGCTGACAGGCGAGCTTAGTTACATCACAATTACACTTGCACATGACGGAGATTTCGGTTTCACGGCAATTCTTACAGTTAACATGAACGAGAAAAACAACGGCTTATACGCAAATCTTTATTATTATAATGAGAAGAGTGAAAATATGGAGTTTATTAGTTCCGGACTTGTCAGAAAAGACGGAAATGTGGATCTTACATTTACACACGCCTCTAAATATATTATTTTACTTGACGTATATGACCATGGAGCAAAGAAGGATGTAGCTCCAGAACCGACTACAGAACAAAACACAGAGCAGACTACAGAACAAAACACAGAGTCAGTTACAAATAATGAACAGCAAACATCAAATACCGAAGACAAAGGAACAGACACAGCACCACAAACAGGAAACAGTGCATGGAATCCGTGGCGGGTAGTAGTGATAGGAGCTATGATTATTGTAATAGGAATGGGAGTGTTCATTGTAGAAAAGAAAAATTTGGGAGAAAATAAAAACTAATAATATTGATAATATTTAGAAATATAATAGTGTAAGCATAAAAAACGTCTGAAAGGAAATCATCCTTCGGACGTTTTTTACGTAATAGGAAATTACTAAAGCAACAGCATAAAAAATATTGCCACTGGACGAATTATTACAAATCGGTTATAATATATAAGCAGTCAGCTAATTGATTGTCTGTTCTTTTTTGTACACTTTTTGTGATATACAGTAACAATGTAAATCAACAAATGCAAAAAGGAGGACATTATGTTAACTGATAATGTACAGACTAACTATGCAAACGCATTCTCAGATTCAGAGGCAGCGGTAAACAGACAACACAAGGACAGGGTTTTCCGTCTGCTTTTTAATAACAAGAAAAAACTTATGGAGCTTTACAATGCTCTTAACGGAACCAACTATACAAATGAAAATGATTTTACCATAAACACCCTTGATAATGCTATTTTTATGTCAATGAAAAATGACATTTCATTTATCGTAGGCAGCGATATGTGTCTATACGAACATCAGTCCACTGTCTGTCCAAATATGCCGCTTAGGGGACTTTTTTACATATGTGAACTGTATAAGCGGATAAAGGATGAAAAAAGGCTGTATTCAACCACACTCATCAAAATTCCCACACCTCACTACATAGTTTTCTACAATGGAACCGACAATACGGAGGACATTATCACACAGAGGCTTTCAGATGCTTTTTTAAACAGGGACAGGGAAAGCTGCATAGAGGTCACTGCCACGCTGATAAATGTAAATTATGGTCATAATAAGGAACTGATGAAAAGTTGCCGCACCTTACAGGATTATTCTTATTTTATCTCAAGAATAAGATACCATATGGGAAAGTTGGAAAACAAGGATGATAAAGAAGCCAAATTTGCAGCTGTAAGCACGGCTATAGACGAGTGCATAAAGCAGAATGTGCTTGCTGATTTTTTGAAAAATCACAGAGCGGAGGTGACTAATATGTCTATTTTTGAATATGATGAAGAAGAAGCCAAGCAGGTCTTTAAAGAGGATGGACGTATTGAGGGCATTGCCGAAGGACTTATCCAGGGCAGGGCTGAGGGAAAATCCGAAGGTATGCTTGAAACAAGAATTGCAAGCGTTCTTGAACTTTTAGAGGACATTGGCGATATTCCTGAACCACTTAAAAATAAAATATGTTCTGAAGCTGATATGGATACTCTTAAAAAATGGCATAAGTATGCAGCAAAATCTAACAGCATAAAGGAATTTGAGAACTTAATAGTTCAGAGTTAAAATGAATTAAAAAGTGCCGCTTGCCGAGCAGCACTTTTTATATTTAACAGAGAAAACGGGTGGGAGGTGTAGGCAGAACCTTCATCTACATAGATGATGAATTGCTTATAGAGGAAACCATAAAGGATAAAATACCGGGAAAATTTTACGACGAATATTACAAAATACCGGAAAGACTGACAAAGAATATGACGGAGATATTACGGAATACACGTTGACAACAGAACCTTTCAATGATAAATTAACCTTAAGGATGACACCGATTAACAGCAACTGTCTTATATATGAGGACGGCATACTTATTACGATACACGGCCAAGAGTTATAGATATTTCATCTAAGGACAGTATTGCAGTAAGGTCAGTGGCAGAGGATTTCAGTACAGAAAAAACATATACATTTAAGATTGTAAGATAATAACAAAGCTTTATATGTGTATATGTATAGTTGCCGGATGATAAAAAATATATTTTAGCAGATTGGAGGCAGCATTATGGGAAATAAGGGTGCAAAGCTTTGTATTGAAAAGGAACTTTTAAATCTCCAGCTTAATTTGGAAAACAATTACAAGGAGAATGCATATGATTCCTACCTTAATGTATCAGCTATGATTGAAAGCTTTTTTGAACAGGGCGAGATTTCAAAATGGGCATACAGAAGATATAAAAGAAAAATGCAAAGGTATGATGAAATCTATTCTGAAAATGAAGAGAATGCGGGAGATGAAAAAGACGTATCCTTAGGGACAAATTAAATAAAGCAGTAAAAACAGGTTGGCATGGCATAAGTTTTCTGATATAATCGAACAGAAAACTTATGCCATTTTTGCATAAATTGTTAATGTTTAAAAGAAAAACTATTGAACAAAAAAATAAAAACGGAGGACACATATATGAAACTTTGGGGTGGACGATTTACTAAGGAAGAAAATCAGTTGGTACATAATTTTAATGAATCATTATCCTTTGATCAGAAATTTTACAGACAGGATATACAGGGCAGCATGGCACATGTAAAAATGCTTGCAGCTACAGGTATTATATCTGAGGAAGACAGGGACTCCATACTGAAGGGCCTTGAAAGTATACTGTCAGACATAGAAAGCGGTAAGCTGGAATTTACAAATGAGCATGAAGACATTCACTCATTTGTAGAGGCAAACCTTATAGAAAGAATAGGCGATGCAGGAAAGAGACTTCACACAGGAAGAAGTAGAAACGACCAGGTAGCTCTTGATATGAAGCTTTATACAAGAGATGAAATAAAAGAAATAGATGCACTTGTAAAAGAGCTTTTACAGGTATTACATAATATTATGAAAGAAAATACCGACACATTTATGCCGGGCTTTACCCATCTTCAAAAGGCACAGCCCGTAACACTGGCACATCATATAGGTGCATACTTTGAAATGTTTAAAAGAGACAGAGGCAGACTTCACGACATATACGAAAGGATGAATTACTGTCCATTAGGCTCAGGAGCCCTTGCAGGAACCACATACCCTCTTGACAGAGATATGACGGCAGAACTTCTAGGCTTTTACGGACCTACCCTTAACAGTATGGATTCCGTATCAGACAGAGATTACCTGATTGAACTTTTATCAGCTATGTCAACCATCATGATGCACCTTAGCAGATTTTCAGAGGAAATAATCATATGGAACACAAACGAATACCGTTTCGTAGAAATAGATGATGCCTACAGCACCGGCAGCAGTATAATGCCACAGAAAAAAAATCCCGACATAGCAGAGCTTGTACGTGGAAAAAGCGGCAGAGTCTATGGAGCACTTATGTCCATGCTCACTACAATGAAAGGCATACCACTGGCATACAACAAAGACATGCAGGAAGACAAGGAGTTCACCTTTGATGCTATAGACACTGTAAAAGGCTGCCTTGCACTTTTTACAGGTATGGTAAAAACAATGACCTTCAGAAAAGACATAATGGAGGCCAGTGCAAAAAACGGCTTTACAAACGCCACAGATGCAGCAGATTACCTTGTAGGAAAAGGGGTCCCATTCAGAGATGCGCACGGCATCGTAGGACAGCTTGTTTTGTTCTGTATAGATAAAAACATAGCACTTGATGATATGACTCTTGATGAATTTAAGGCCATAAGTCCTGTATTCGAGGAAGACATATACGAAGCCATAAGTCTTAAAACATGCGTGGAAAAGAGAGTAACTATAGGAGCTCCGGGAATGGAGGCTATGAAGAAGGTTATTGAAATAAATGAGGAGTATCTTAAAAACAATTAGTGTAGAGGGGCAGATTCTGTCCTGCTAAGAAAATATCAGTCCGCAGCGGTACGCCTTATGGGGCTA
>CAMENQ010000033.1 GCA_945928585.1 uncultured Roseburia sp.
AAATTTAAGGATGCAGGTATAGAGTTGTTTTTCCTTAGGACAAAAGACATCGAATATAGGCAGAATTGCGACCACTTTGAGCCATACTTGTCGATAATTGATATGATGATGAATTGTTCTAAGACTGAAATTAAACAGTATTTAAATGATTTTGAATTAATATAAAAAATTTGCCTTATCAAATAACCAAAATGGTCATTTTATAGGTAAATTAAGTATTATAGTTAAAAAAAATATTATAATACCGATATATGTTATGTAAAATATAGACTGAGGAGGAAATAGTAATGATACGTATGGGTGTAACCCTGGATGATTTGCATGCAAAGAAAGATATATATATTTGGGAAGTGTCAAGAGATTCTTTGTTAACTTTTAGTTGGCTGGCTTGTCGGGGAATTAAAATAAATGGTTTTGTTACAGAAAAAAAGGAACTTCATACACAAAAATTCTTAGATGTTCAAGTGGTTGGGATAGAGAGTATATCAATTAAAGAAAACATACTTCTTATAGTTCCGGATGAATATAAAAATGAATGTAATAATGTTCCGGAGAGTACAGAAAATATAGAAGTAAGTTTTTATGGAGATTTACTTGTAGTAAATCAGGAACTTAATGAAAAAAAGATTATTTTATGCGGTTTGGGACAGAACTTTACACTGTATGAGAATTACCTTGCACAAAGCGGCTTTGCAGTTGACTCTTATGCGATAATAGGTAAAAATACGGGAGAAATTATATATAATAATAAACAGGTATTTCATAATAATAATATGCCTAAAAGCAGTGATTATACATATATAATTGCAGAGCCAAATGAGGTAATCAGAAACAAGGTTGGAAGATATGTTCAACTTCTTGGAATTAAGGATATTTGCTTTTTTAACGAGTGGGTTGATGATGTTATTCTTCGCCAGAGTAATTTCTTTTTATTTATTGATAATGCACTTAAAAAGAACAAAAAATTGTTTTTATCAAAAAAATCCACAATATTTTGTGAATCAATTTTTGATATGCTTCGTATGTACTCAATAGATATTGAAGGGTATTTACCTGAAAATATCTATGATTTTTGTTATGAGAATTTGGATGAAGCATTTGTTGTTATTACAGAAGCAGAACGTTCGGCAGTAGAACAAGTAGGAAACCAACTTGAACAGATAGGTTTGTCAATAGATAAACATGATTATGTGGGAATATATCCTGTACAGTGGAAAGGACATCCGGATATTTTTACGGATTGTATGGTAGAGTGTAGTCTTAAAGGAAATACAGAGCTGCCGGGAGTAAGAGTATTAGGTAACAGAGATGCTGATATAAAAATAATAGTATTGGGAGGTTCTACATCTACTTGCGATGCCTTTAAGCCAAAGAGCTGGGTTGAGTTCCTTTCTGAGTATTTGATTAAAAATAATGTTTCTGCAGTAATATACAATATGTCTCATGAAGGACAGGACGTAACAAATGAATTATTAAGGCTGTTAAGAGATGGAATATGTATACAACCGGATTATGTAATAAGTATGAGTGGTGTTAATAATTGCCAGCATAAAAAGGAGTTTAATAATGATTTTAATACTGTTATGTCTATGCGATGGCTAAATGCACTGGATCCTAATTCAGCAGTTTTATCCGGATTGCCAAGTAAAGAAGATGTATTTTCATACTGGACAAGAATTGAGAAAGTGATTAAAGCAACTACAGAAATATACGGAGCAAAGTACCTTGGTTTTCTTCAGCCAATGTACATGGCAAAGAATAAAAAAAACTTATTTGACTATTTTATTTCAGAAAATGCAGGAAATACACAGGATACGCAGATAATAATGAATGGTGTATCTGATAATGAATTTTACATTAATCTGATTGATTTATTTTCTGAAGATGAAGGTATGTATATTGATAACTGCCATTATACGACAGAAGCAAATAAGAAAATTGCCGAAACTGTTTGTGAATATTTAATGAATAGTATAAAAAATTAAAGGAAGAATGAAAAATGTTTATTTTAGGAATATCAGGTTTATACCATGATTCAGCAGCCTGTCTTATCAAAGATGGGGAGATTATTGCTGCAGCACAGGAAGAAAGATTTACAAGGATTAAGCATGATCCAAATCTTCCGGTTAATGCGATGAAATATTGTTTACAGGAGGGGAGTATTACTGCAGACCAACTGGACGCAGTTGTATACTATGATCAACCTATATTAACACTAAACAGATTTATGGCGAATGTTGTATCACTTGGTAAAGATGCAGGAAGATTAGTAGACAATTCATTTGATAATATGTTTGCGAATAAACTATGGATACATGAGCAGATAAAAAAGGAAATCGGAAGTTTGGGTAAGTATGGTAAGCTTCTGGTAACAAAGCATCATATATCCCATGCGGCATCAGCATTTTATCCGTCTCCATATGACAAGGCGGTTATTTTAACGATTGATGGCGTTGGAGAATGGACAACAACTGCCATTGGAGTTGGGCAGGAAAATAAAATCAACTTATTTGAAGAAATTAAATATCCTCACTCGTTGGGAATGCTGTATAGTGCATTTACATATTTCTGTGGATTTAAGGTAAATTCCGGAGATTATAAGTTTATGGGGTTGGCACCTTATGGAAAACCTATATATTATGATATTATTAAAGAGCATATTATAGATGTTAGAAATGATGGTTCATATCGTCTTAATTTGGAATACTTTGATTATTACAAGGGTGGAACCATGATTAATGATGAAAAATTTTCTATATTATTTGGTGGTCCGAGAAGACAACCGGAAAGTAGAATTACGCAAAGAGAGATGGATATAGCTGCTTCTGTTCAAAAAATTACAGAAGAGATAATTATTTTGCTTGCGAAACATGCTAAGGAAAAGTATGGAAACGATATTGATAACCTTGTGATTGCCGGTGGTGTTGGGTTGAACTGTGTTGCAAATGGAAAATTACAGAAAGAGGGTATTTTTAAGAACATATGGATACAGCCGGCATCAGGTGATGCGGGTGGTGCGTTAGGAGCTGCATTATATATATATTATTCGTTTTTTTATAAAACGAGAAATGTCAAAGATAATGACAGTCAGAAAGGCAGTTTTTTGGGACCTGAGTATGGCAATAATGAAGTTAAGGAATATCTAGATGGTATTGGTGCCAAATATCATGAATATTCAGAGCATCAAAAATTGAATACAAAAATTGCAGAATTGCTCAGTAAAGAAAAAATTATTGGCTTAATGAGAGGAAGAATGGAATTTGGACCAAGAGCATTGGGGCATAGAAGCATTATTGCAGATTGCCGTTCGCCATACATGCAGTCAAGAATCAATTTAAAAATAAAGTACAGGGAGTCGTTCAGACCTTTTGCTCCGATTGTTTTAAAGGAGCGCGAGCAGGATTATTTTGATTTATCATGTGAAAGTCCATATATGCTTAAAGTTGGAAATGTAAAAGAGTCCAGAAGAAAAGAGTTTAATTTGGAAGAACTTTTAGGAAAAGAAGAAGGAGATATGCTTAAGGTTGTTTCAGAAGCAAGATCTGATATTCCTGCAGTTACCCATGTGGACTATAGTGCAAGGATTCAGACTGTGGACTTTGCAAGAAATAAAGAATTGTATGAAATAATGAAAGAATATGAAAAACTTACAGGGTATGCTGTTTTGGTAAACACTTCTTTTAATGTACGTGGAGAACCAATTGTATGTACCCCTAAGGATGCTTATGAATGTTTTATGAGAACGGATATGGATGTTCTTGTTATGGAAGACATTGTTTTGTATAAAGAGGAACAGGAGAAATTTAAGGATTCCATAGACTGGAGGGAAAAATATGCCTTGGACTAGCAGAGATGAAAAAGAAATTCTAAAAGAGTGGGCTGATAAACATGCCACAATAGAGCTGAATCAAAAATATCTTCCTATAATTGATAAAACTTCTGAAAGTTATTGGGAAACTTATGAAGAAACAAACAATGTTCGGGAATATTCATTTGATAGTATTCCAGAATTGAGAGAAATATTAAAAGAGCAATTAACAGAAGAGTATTTTGATGACATAATTACTGTATTATCAGTAGCTACATTAAAAAATAAGCCAATAGATACAGGCGATAGTGGTAATAAAGATAAAAAAATATCTAATATTCCCGAATATGTTTATGTATTTTGATGTATTAAAAATTAACGGTTGAATGCTATAATGAAGTTGACCAACAGACTCATAATCCCTCACTGCGTAAGAAATTTTCATACACAGTGAGGGATTATAAATGATTATTGGTCTATTGATTTTTCGAACTCATCTATACTGTCAGCATAAGCAGCCGCCTTATGCCACTTTGATAGTACATCCAAATCAGTTTCGGCGCTTATTTTGCCCTTAAGAGACTGCGGTATCTCACCTTTATCTTCTAAAAGTTCAAAAATATCTGAGATTTTTGTTTCAAGTATGCCCTCGATTCTGCCCTCGATTTTACCTTCGATTCTGCCTTCGATTTTGCCCTCGATACGTCCATCTTCCCTGAATACTTTCTTTGCTTCTTCCTCATCATATTCATATATTGACATATTAGCAACTAAAATGTACCCCTTGTCAAGGACATTTTTATTTATTTGTTTTAGGGAATGTTTGTTCGTTTGATTTAAAACTCACAATCCCTTCCAATGGATATATACCAGTAGTGATATACCCATAATACTCATCAGGAGATAGTTTAGCCAACTGCCACTGATATCGTTCAGTATTATAATAATTCAACCAGTCGTCTATTATTGCTTTAACCTCCCTAAACTTTGTGCACTCGCTAACATCTATCTCATCTTTCATATGTCCAAAAAAGCTTTCTTGGGGAGCATTATCCCAACAATTCCCCTTTCTTGACATTGACTGACGTAATTGTTCATCTTTAACCAGCTGGATAAAGCTTGTGCTTGTATAATGACATCCCTGATCACTATGAATCAATGTTTCTTTGCTAAGCTCAATTCCATGATCTTTTACTAATTTATTAACAGTTTCAAGTACAAAATCCACCTCTAATGAATCGCTCAAAACATAAGATAATATCTGCTTTGTATATGCATCTAATATCGTTGACAAATAGCAAAATGTCCCATTATAGGGTATATATGTAATATCTGTTAATAACACTTTCCTCGGACCATATGCCGTAAACTGACGGTTCAGAAGATTATCTGCAACATTATTTGTTTTTATAGCTTTTGCCATTCGCCTGTATGGATTGGCTTTTCTTACGGGACACACTAATCCATATTTATCCATCAGACGCCTTATCTTCTTTAGGTTCATAATAACCGGTGGATTCCAATGAATCATGCACATGTATATGCCACGAGCACCTTTGCTGTATCCCCGTTGATTATAGGCTTTTAATATCAGCTCAAAATCTTCCCTGTCTTTAATTTCTTTTTCTTTTCTGACATCAGCTGCATTTACCCATCGGTAATATCCTGAGCGGGAAACACCGGCTATATCACAAAGCATACTGACACTCAACTGATTGTCATCTTCCTGAAGAGTATTATGAATAACTTCAAATTTCCACCCGGTACTCATTAGGCTTTCCTCTTTGCAGTATTTTCCGTCTTGACAATTTTTTTTAAAAAGTCAACCTCCTGCCGTAAGTATTTTACCTCATTCAATATGCGGCTCAGTGTCTCTTCTGATTCTCCTGTAGTTCCTTCAGGTATTGATAATTCATCCTTTTTTCTTCGTGTTCGATTTTCTCCTTGTCTAAATCCATTTCCACTTTGTGCCTGACTCTTAATTCTCTGCACAATGCTGTCTATCTGTTTTTGACCAAACATTTCCAAATCATATCCTAAATCTTCCATGATTTTTCTTGGTGCTATTCCTGCCTGATATGCCGTCCAAAATGCCTCTTTAAATTCAATCGAAAAGTACAACTTATTCTTGGTTACCTTGAAAGTATATGGATTTGCCTTAAGCAACTTCATTTCTTTTGCTGTATATTCTTTCATTGCATCCTCTCCAATCTGTATTTTATTGTATCAGATGCCCTTACACTTAGGAATAATAAATTGTCCACTTTCACTAATTGCGTATCCTGATGTGCTGTCTACTTTATTGGATTTCACCCCTTTCTAATTCGTCTATTTTCTAGGGTCAACACATTTTTCCCATGTCCACATCTTAGTTTGGCAACAATTAGCTACAATGTCTATTTTATTGGTTTTATTCCCTTATCAAGGTGTATACAATTAGGGATCCTTTTTGCTAATTCAGACCTATCACTTATCTATTATTTTCCCTAGCGGTAATCAACATTTCAAGCAATCCCTTCCTCTTGTTGTGTCCACCTTATAGGGTACATTATAATAGGACAGTATTTTATGCATGTTTTAATTAATCCTTCTGCAAATCTGTCCTGAACATATGCCCCGGTTTCTCTTTTAAAATAGCTTTCAAATATATGTGACATGATATCAGCTGTTCCTGCTGCTGTCTGTATTGCGGGAAGTTTAAAAGTATATGTAGGGTCACATATGGACACTTTAGGAATAAATTTATTGCTTGCAGTTCCAAGCTTTTGATTTAATGACATATTTGAAATAACTGCGTTTCCATTCATCTCTGAACCCGTAGCCGCAAGTGTAAGTACCGTTACTATTGGAAGAACCTCTCCTATAAGAGACTTATTTTCGACCAAATCCCATGGGTCACCATCATAAAACGTTCCGCCGGCTATAACCTTGCTGCAGTCTATTGTGCTTCCGCCACCTATAGCTAAAACGACATCTATTTTTTCTGTTTTACATATTTCAACACCTTTTCTCACTGTTTCAATTTTGGGATTAGGTTCTACCCCTGATAATTCATATACTTCAAAATCTTTTAAAAGATTTATAGCGTCATCATATATTCCGTTTCTCTTTATACTTCCTTCGCCATATACCATTAAAACCTTTTTACCATATTTATTAAGTATGGTAGGGAGATTTTTTATCTGTCCTTTTCCAAAATACATTTCTGTTGGTGTATTAAAAATAAAGTTCTGCATAGTTCCTCTCTTTCTGTAAACTACTCTTTAACATATTTCAACTTCGCTTATTGGCTCCACGAATTCATAATCCATACTTATGCTTAGGCAAAGCCGGGTACCGGCTACAACTCATCTATGCTGTCAGCTTTAGCAGCCTCCAATGCTTATTGACCTATCAGCTTCTCAAATTCACCTATACTGTCAGCTTTAACAGCCGCCTTAAACCACTTTGTTAATACATCCAAATCAGTTTCGGCGCTTATTTTGTCCTTAAGAGACTGAGGTATTTCTCCTTTATCTTCTAAAAGCTCAAAAATAACTGAGATTTTTGTTTCAAGAATGCCCTCGATTCTGCCCTCGATTTTGCCCTCATTACGTCCATCTTCCCTGAATACTTTCTTTGCTTCTTCCTCATCATATTCATATATTGACATATTAGCAACCTCCCTCCTATATCTTGATAAAAATTCGACAAGAACATTCTGATTTATACATTCATCTATGGCAGCATTGACTGCATCATATTTTTCTTTTTTATTATTCTTGTCCTTTACGTTACTCAGATGAAATCTCACTCTTGAGATAAAATATGAATAATCCTGCAGTATACGGCAGTTTTCCATAAGTTCCTTGTTATGTCCGTAGTTTACGTTTATCATAGTAGCAGTTACTTCAATACAGCCTTCCCTGTCTTTGTTTAAAAAGGCATCTGATAAACGCTGTACTGTTATATCATCCGTATCCGTTACACCATTGTAAAATACTATGTAATGAGGTGTAGGGATTTTTATCAGTGTTGTTGAATATAAATGTTTTTCATCCTTGATTTTTTTGTACAGTTCACTGATGTAAAAAAGTCCTCTGAGGGGCATATTTGGACATATGGTGGACTGATGTTCATATAAACACATATCACTGCCTACTATAAAAGATATATCATTTTTCATAGACATAAATATGGCATTATCAAGTGTGTTTATGGTAAGGTCGTTTTCATTTGTATAAGCTGTTCCGTTAAGAGCATTATAAAGTTCAAGAAGATTTTTTCTGTTATTAAAAAGCAGGCGGAAAACCTTGTCCTTATGCTCTCTGTTTACGGTTATTTCTGTTTCAATATTTTGTAATTCTTCTGTTTTTATGTTATCTGCGTTATTATATTTTGTGTTTACTGCCATGTAAAATATCCTCCTGATGTTTTTGTAATTGTTTGATTGAAATAAGTATTTTAAGAGAGTTTATTATATTAAAATACGTGATTTTAAACTGAAAATACAATTTGATATTTTACCTATGACTATATTCCAACAATAAAGCAGAAAACGAACACATATTTTTATTGTATGCATTTATTTATAAAACAACACTGCTATAAATGCAACAAAAAATATATAATATAATTATAGCAGACTTGATAAGTTACGTCCAGTAGCAGGAAAATAAAAATTCGATTATCTGTATCATATTCTATATCTGTATGATATTCTATGCAAAGTTAAATATGAGCCTGCTCCAAAATGTCCGATACATTACGTATCCAATGCGGGTAGGTAGCCCTTTTCATATACCTGCACAATCCACTTCTTCAACATAATATTATTTCTCATATTAAAGTGTCTATAAAAGATTATGAGATGATGTACAATCAAACCATACATCATCTCTTACTTCTTCTGACTTCTTACATTATTCAAACCTTACGATTTCTTTTTTCAGTCTCTTTATTATCTTTTTCTCAAGCCTTGAAATATACGACTGGGATATTCCAAGCAAATCGGCAACTTCCTTTTGTGTCATTTCGTTGCCGTCCTCCCTGTTTATTCCAAATCTCAGCTCAACGATTGTACGCTCTCTTTTTGAAAGCTTTTCTATTGCGCCGTTTAGAAGTTTTTTTTCCACTTCGTCCTCGATGTTTTTTGAAACCACATCATCCTCTGTTCCAAGTACATCAGACAAAAGCAGCTCATTTCCATCCCAGTCTACATTTAAAGGCTCATCTATTGAAACCTCCATTTTTGTTTTATTGTTTCTTCTAAGATACATAAGTATTTCATTTTCTATGCATCTTGATGCATATGTTGCAAGCTTTATGTTTTTATCCCTATTATATGTATTTATGGCTTTTATAAGTCCTATGGTTCCTATAGAGATTAAATCCTCCACGCCCACGCCTGTATTATCAAATTTTTTTGCTATGTATACTACAAGCCTCAGATTATGCTCTATAAGTATTGATTTGGCTTCTTTATCACGCTCTGTCCCTAAATCATCTATTACCTGCATTTCCTCATATACTTCCAAAGGTGCCGGCAATACTTCTGCTCCTCCTATATAATGTATATCCCCTTGATTTGTAAAAAGCAAATTTTTAATACTAGGTATCATCTTAAAGTGCAGCCCATTACCTAATGACATTTTTAAAACCATTTTTTTATACTCCTGTTTAATATAATATCATACATCCCTGCTCCCGACAGGGTTCCCTCATATATTCCAATTAAAACATTATCAATTTTTATAATTTCTCCATCAACCTCTATCTGTACCATATCTATTTCTATGGCCTTTAGTATCCCCATATCTGTACCTAACGCTTTGTAAGGTACAAGTCTTATCTTTGTATTATCGGCACTCACTCCTTTTATCAATGGTTGTATCTTGTCATATTCCGCTATGTGTACCGGCTGCCCTCCTATGGGCTCTGTAAGTGAATTTCCCGAATCGTACAGGCCTTTCAGCTTAATACTTTTATCGTTAAATACAAGAGTTACATTGTAAATATCATTTTTTCCCGTATTTTTCCATCGGCTTTTTATATATTTTACTAAAAAATCAGTAATAAAATAAGCTACTGCTGTAATAAATATAAATCGTATGAAATTTATGCCCTCATACATAAATCTCCCTACGCTGGTAAAATAATATAAGCCGTTTACAGTTCCTGCCAAAGCTATGGTTACGGCATATATACATAATATACATTTCACATATGCCTTCATGCTTTTTATAGGATAGCCTATTACTGCCATAACTGTTGATATGACACCATATGTAAATATTTTCTGCATTATCACGCTTTTAAAGCTTTTCACGGTGATAATACATGATAAAGCGGCTCCTGCCAGTGCTGCCAAAAAACATCTTATTATAGTGGTTTGTGGTTTTAAAAGTTTTCTGGCTATAAGCAGGATTATAAAATCCATGAAGAAATTTATGGCAAAGAATACATCTATATATACTACATATTTCATGCACTCTCCTTTTCTTCCTGACAATGTAATTATGATGTTTTAGGGAGAAATCTGTGTCAACACTGTGTAAAAATCAAGTAAAAAAAGCGCCGCAGGTTGCGGCGCTTACAAATTCGCATTCGCGAATTTTTAGTGGTTCGAATTTTCGTTTGTTGCTTCGGTGGTGGCGAATAATTTATATATTGTCGCAGATTGCTGTGCTTGAGCGAATTATTAAATAAAACCACCCTTAAACTTTGATATTTGATATATCACATTAGGGGTGGTTTTACTTTAATTATTTTTAAATATTATTTTAGTCTCTTTTGCCTCTCTGTAGAAATTCTGGGATTTTTATGGATTTTTCCTGTACTTTGCTTTCTACTGTTCCCGGATTTTGTATGCCGGTTACTCTTGACTGTGTTGAAGCTGTTGACTGTACTGAAGGTCTTGATACAGCAGGTTTTGTTCCGTATGTAGTTCCTACAGGTTTTACTGTGTTTGCCCTGAAATTAAATGAACTTCCGTATGAGGCTGCACTGTTTGATGTTGCATCTTCAAGACCTGTTGCTATAACTGTAATAGTACACTGGTCAGGTGTGTTTTCGTCAAATCTTGCACCGAAGATGATATTTGCTGTCTCACCTGCCAAATCCTGTACATAGCTGGCTGCTTCATTTGCTTCCACAAGTCCTATATCACCTGATATATTTATGATAACGTGTGAAGCACCTCTTATGGTTGTCTCAAGAAGAGGGCTTGTTACTGCTATCTGCACTGCTTCATTTGCCTTATCGTCACCCTTTGCAGTACCTATACCAATATGTGCTATACCCTTATCTTTCATAACTGTCTGTACATCTGCAAAATCAAGGTTGATAAGTGCAGGTACATTTATAAGGTCTGTTATACCCTGTACTGATTGTTGTAAAACTTCATCTGCCTTCTTAAGTGCGTCAGGCATAGTTGTTCTTCTGTCTACTATCTCCAAAAGCTTGTCATTTGGAATAACTATAAGCGTATCCACGTTTTCCTTAAGCTTTTCTATACCGCCTAAAGCATTTGCCATACGTGTCTTTGCTTCAAACTTAAACGGCTTTGTAACAACGCCTACCGTAAGAATACCCATTTCCTTTGCAATACGTGCAACTACAGGTGCAGCTCCTGTACCTGTACCGCCACCCATACCACAGGTAACGAATACCATATCAGCTCCTTTTAAAGCTTCTCTAAGCTCTTCTTCACTTTCCTCGGCTGCCTTCTCTCCAACCTCTGGCTGTGCTCCTGCACCAAGTCCCTTTGTAAGCTTCTCGCCTATCTGTAATGCTGTCGGTGCCTTACAGAACTTAAGTGCCTGCTTATCTGTATTTATGCCTACGAATTCTACTCCACATATATTTTCATCTATCATTCTGTTAACGGCATTATTTCCAGCACCACCAACTCCCACAACTATAATTCTTGCTGCTGTTTCTGCCTCATTTGTCTTAATCTCAAGCAAGGTATTATCCTCCTTCACTACCAACTATCTTTTAATATTTTTGTAATATTTCTCTTTAATCAATACCATATAATATAATAGCTTTATTTTTCAAAATAATCAACCATTTTTTTTACTTTTTTTATTTATATTTATAATGTAACAGTTCCGGACTGAACCAATCATTTGTCCTTTTTAAACACATAACCTGTATCATTTTTATTGTATTCCCTCATATCAAGCTCTCCGGGAATATCTTCCATATGGGGGAGAATGTCTGCCAGGGCGGCTATCTTTTTTCCATAGTCCCCATCACTTCCAAGTGCTATTCTAAAGCTGTTTATATACAGAGTTGCTTCCAGATTCTCGGATATGTTTATTTTTTTTACTTTAATATCATACTTGTCCACCGTTTGGGTAACATCAAGTATGAGGTTGAAAATTTTATCATTTTTTACAGGTATCTTTTCGTGGAGAATAATGTTTTCAAATTTTATGCCTGTAATTTCCGGTACATCTTCATATTCTGAACGGGAATTTTCCACTACTATTCCATCTTTATCAAAATACATGTATGTATCCATATATGATATATAGCCTACA
>CAMENQ010000034.1 GCA_945928585.1 uncultured Roseburia sp.
TATTGATGGTGTAGATACAAATATAGATTTCCAGTTTGAAATAATTGGAAATGAAAAATTTAGAAGTGGTGATATAAACACTCATTTTATTCATGATGAGTACGGTCTGTAATTGCAGGCGGAAAGGTATAGTTGGTTGAAAATATGTTGAATTTTAAGAAACAGACATACATTTCCATAGCCAGAAGCGAGGAAATAAACGAACAGAAGGCAGCAGAGGAAAAGGAATCCAGACAGATAAACAGAAAGGTGGGCAGTGGAGCTGTTATTCACAGTGCAAACACAGCACCGTCTGTTCCTGAAGGATTGTATATAAAATGTGGTAACTGTGGAGATGCAGTGCTTTCTGAAGATGTGGAGAATGCTAATCATACATGTCCAAAGTGCGGTTATAACTTCCGAATAGGAGCATATCAGAGACTTGATATGGTTCTGGATGAAGGAAGCTTTGAGGAATGGAATAAAGAGCTTGTTACAGATAACCCGTTAAAGTTTAAGGGTTACGATGAAAAGCTTACAGTACTTAAAGGAAATACAGGATTAAGCGAGGCTGTCATTACAGGAAAGGGAGCTATTCATGGTATGGAGCTTGCCATAGGAGTATGTGATTCAAGATTTCTTATGGGAAGCATGGGTGAAGTAGTAGGTGAGCGTATAACACGTATGGTGGAAAAAGCCACAGAGGAAAAGCTTCCTGTAGTTATATTTGCATGCTCAGGTGGAGCAAGAATGCAGGAGGGTATAGTTTCTCTTATGCAGATGGCAAAGACATCACAGGCACTTAAGCGTCATGCACAGGCAGGACAGCTTTATGTATCGGTACTTACAGATCCTACTACAGGTGGTGTAACAGCCAGCTTTGCCATGCTTGGAGATATTATACTGGCAGAGCCGGGGGCACTTATAGGCTTTGCAGGACCTAGAGTAATCGAACAGACCATAGGACAGAAGCTTCCTGAGGGATTTCAGCGTTCAGAGTTTCTTTTGGAAAAGGGACTTATAGACGGTATCGTAAAGAGAAGCGAATTAAGACATGTCCTTGGTGAAATTATTCGTATGCACACCGTAAAGACTGATAAAATAAATACATACGACCATTATATAAAGAAAAACGCACCGATTGCATCTATTCCGCTTAAGGATAGCAATGCAATGAAGGCATGGGACAGGGTACAGGTTTCAAGAAGTGCTACAAGACCTACGGCTATGGACTATATTTCCATTATATTCAAGGATTTTATAGAGCTTCATGGAGACAGGGCATTTAGAGATGACGGAGCTATTATAGGCGGTATAGCCACGGTAGGCGGTAAGCCGGTAACTGTTATTGCACAGCAGAAGGGCAAAAATACAAAAGAAAATATATTAAGAAACTTTGGAATGCCTTATCCTGAAGGTTACAGAAAGGCACTGCGACTTATGAAGCAGGCTGAGCAGTTTAACAGACCTATAGTATGTATCGTGGATACTCCGGGTGCATTCTGTGGTATAGAGGCTGAGGAAAGGGGTCAGGGCGAAGCTATTGCAAGAAATCTTTACGAAATGTCTGCTTTAAAGGTACCTATTGTAACTATTGTCATAGGTGAAGGCGGCAGCGGCGGAGCACTAGCCATGGCAGTGTCAAATGAAGTATGGATGCTTGAAAATGCCACATATTCCATTTTAAGTCCTGAAGGCTTTGCTTCTATTTTGTGGAAGGATGCCAAGAGGGCAAATGAAGCAGCAGAGGTTATGAAGATAACTTCTAAAGATTTACTTGCACTTAAAGTAATAGAAAAGGTTATACCTGAAACTGTTCCGGCCGGAGAGCAGAATATATATGACATTTCCGGATATATGAAGAATTATATTAAGGAGTTTTTGTCAAAGTACAAAAATAAGAGTCCTGAGGAAATTGTTAATGAAAGATATGACAGATTCAGAAGCTTTTAGGCTGTCTTGACATAAGAAAAAAAATATATTATTATAAGAGCGTTAATTTGAAAAATAAAATATATGCAGGGGTACTGTTTTACAGTTGAGAGATACCCTTAGAACCTGTTTAGTTAATACTAGCGTAGGGAGCAAACTGATATAACGCAAACCATAAAATAAAGCTTATTATAGAGTGAAGCTTTTGATATGAGACTGAAAAATCTGTAATTAAGCATAAGACCTACGTGTATTTAGCTGTACCCGTAGGTTTTTTGCATATTACTAAAGCAACAGCGTGAAATTAAGAAACTAAAAATTCGCGAATGCGAATTTATAAGTGCCAAAGGAACTAAAGTTCCTGCCTGGCGGCACTTTTTATGAGAGGATACATAGTCTTCACAAAATAAATTAAAAGCAAGGAGAAAATAACTATGAAAGAATATTACACACAGATGGAAGCAGCAAAAAAAGGTATAATTACCCCACAGATGAAAATAGTAGCCGAGAAGGAAAATATGGATGTAAACGACCTTATGGCACTTGTTGCAAAGGGAGAGGTAGCTATTCCTGCAAATATAAATCATAAGTCATTAAGTCCGGAGGGTATTGGTACAGGCCTTAAGACAAAAATAAATGTAAACCTTGGAATATCAGGAGACTGCAAGGATTATACAATGGAGATGGAAAAAGTAGATATGGCTATTGCATATGGTGCTGAGGCCATAATGGATTTAAGCAACTATGGAAAGACAAATACATTCAGAAAGCAACTTATAGAAAAATCACCTGCAATGATAGGTACAGTTCCTATGTATGATGCCATAGGTTATCTTGAGAAGGATTTACTTGAGATAACTGCAGAGGATTTCCTTAAAGTAGTAAGAGCCCATGCAGAAGAGGGTGTTGACTTTATGACTATTCATGCAGGCATAAATAAGAGAGCAATAGAAAGCTTCAAGCGTGAAGGACGAAGAATGAATATCGTTTCAAGAGGAGGTTCTCTTCTTTTTGCATGGATTGAAATGACAGGAAATGAAAATCCGTTTTATGAGTATTATGATGAAGTTCTTGATATATTAAGAGAATATGATGTTACAATAAGCCTTGGCGATGCGCTGAGACCGGGATGTATAGATGACAGTACAGATGCAGGTCAGATTTCAGAACTGATAGAGCTTGGCAATCTTACAAAGAGAGCATGGGATAAAGATGTACAGGTAATGGTAGAGGGACCGGGACATATGGCATTAAATGAAATTGCGGCAAATATGCAGCTTCAAAAGAGAATATGCCACAATGCACCATTTTATGTACTTGGACCATTAGTTACGGATATTGCACCGGGGTATGACCATATTACATCAGCCATAGGCGGAGCTATTGCAGCTACGGCAGGAGCAGATTTCTTATGTTACGTTACACCGGCAGAGCACTTAAGACTGCCTGATGCAGCTGATGTTAAGGAAGGTATCATCGCCAGCAAGATAGCAGCACATGCAGCAGATATCGCAAAGGGAATAAAAGGAGCAAGAGATATTGACAATAAGATGTCGGATGCAAGACACAGGCTTGACTGGGAGGAAATGTTTAAGTATGCTTTAGATCCAGAGAAAGCCAGAAGATATTATGAAAGTACACCGGTATCAGAGAGACATACATGCTCTATGTGTGGAAAAATGTGTGCCGTAAGAACTACAAATATGATACTTGAAGGTAAAAAAGTAGAGTTTTGTACAGAAAAATAAAAGAATTAATCTTCAAAAATCGACACAATTACACACTAAACCTATATGAAATAAGTAATTTTTAGGTAAAATTTGGATAAAATACTTTACAGATTATGTTTTTTCCTTATAATTAATTATGTAAGAATAAAATGAATAGTTTTTATGTATTATTTTTAAATTTCTAATAATTATTATAAGGAGAAAATAAAAATGCTAGTATATGTGGTGGAGGATGACCCGGGTATCAGTGAAATTGAATGCTATGCTTTAGAGTCAAATAATTATAATGTAAAACCTCTTTTTACCGTGAGTGAATTAAGAAAAGCGTTAAAAGACAGGATTCCTGATTTAATAGTATTGGATATTATGCTGCCTGATGATGACGGCATTGTTGTTGTGGAAAAAATAAGAAAAAACGAACTGCTGAAAAAAACTCCAATTATTCTTGTGTCGGCAAAAAGCAGTGAAATAGAAAAAGTAAAGGGCTTTGATGCCGGAGCAGATGATTATCTTACAAAGCCTTTCGGGGTTATGGAATTTAGTTCAAGAGTTAAAGCCCTGATAAGGAGAGCAGGTATAGCAGATGGTAGTGAAGAAGAAAAGAAACACTGTCTGACAACAGGAAATATATCTATTGACGAACAGAAAAGAGAAGTATATTGCAATAAAGAGTTGGTAGTTCTTACATATAAAGAATATGAATTATTGAGATATCTCATTATAAACAGGGGAATTGTTTTATCAAGGGACAAGATTATGGAAAACGTTTGGGGATTTGATTTTCAAGGGGAATCAAGAACAGTAGATATGCACATAAAAACCCTTCGTGCAAAGCTTGGGAAGGAAAAAGACATAATAAAAACAGTCAGAAATGTAGGATATAAAATAATATAAGCGTCAAATATGAAAGGGAATATAGACATGGATAATAAGGAAATAATAAAAATGTCTGCCCATGAAATGAATACACCAATTGCAGTTATTCATGGGTATGCAGATTTGATTGGCTGTGGAATAATAAAGGGTGACGGCGCCAGAAATATGGCGGTAAAAATTAAAAATGAAGCTAAGAGACTTTCAAGATTGGTAGAAGAAATGTCTGTGTACACAGGAATAATGGAAGGTTCTATTTATAGTGAAAAAGTACAGATTGATATAAAGAGTACATTAAATCAGATTGTTGAAAAAATAAAGGAAGATACAAAATACAATTTTTTTATTCAGATTGCAGGCGAGGGAAGCGTATATGCAAATAAGGAATTGTTTAAAATACTTATGAAACATATAATTGAAAATGCTATTATATATAATGAAAATGAGGAGCGGAAAATACTGTGCAACATAACCTTTGAGGGAGATAAGCTGACAATTACCATAGATGACAATGGTGTTGGCATAAGGGAGGATGAGAGAGAATCAGTGTTTGAATGCTTTTACAGGGAGGATAAAGAACATTCCAGAAAGCTTGGGGGAAATGGAATGGGACTGGCTGTATGTAAGTCAATAGCAAATGCAGAGAATATGAATATATTTATTTCTGACAGCAGTTTGGGAGGTACACGAATTACTGTGGAGAAGATATAATTGAGAGGTAAATAAATGTACGATATAAATGAGGAGCAGGAAAGAGTTATTCTGGTGGCAGTAAGCGACGGAAGGGATGACAACACTGAAGAATCTGTTGATGAACTGGAAGAGCTTGTGGCTACGGCAGGAGCAGTTACTGTGGGAAAACTTATCCAAAACAGGGAAAAGATTCATCCCGGAACATATATTGGAAAAGGAAAAATAGATGAACTGAAGGATTATATAAGAACTCTTGAGGCTACAGGCATAGTGTGTGATGACGAATTGTCTCCGGCACAGCTTAAGAATCTGGAGGAAGCACTGGAAATTAAGGTGATGGACAGGACTCTTATAATTCTTGATATATTTGCAGGAAGAGCACTTACAAGAGAAGGAAAGATACAGGTTGAACTGGCACAGCTAAAGTACCGTTCGGCAAGACTTGTAGGACTTAGAAGCTCTCTTTCAAGGCTTGGAGGAGGCATAGGAACAAGAGGCCCCGGTGAAAAAAAGCTTGAAATGGATAGGAGACTTATAAGTGACCGGATAGCAAAACTTAGAAGTGATGTGGAGGAGCTCGTAACTCACAGAGAGCTTGCCAGGGAAAAAAGAAGTGTTAATCCTATTCCAGTTATAGCCATAGTGGGCTATACTAATGCAGGAAAATCCACACTTTTGAACACCTTTACAAACGCTAAGGTATTAGAGGAGGATAAGCTTTTTGCCACCCTTGATCCGACTACAAGAAATTATAAGCTTCCAAATGGTCAGGAGGTGCTTCTTACGGATACAGTAGGGTTTATAAGAAAACTTCCCCATCACCTTATAGACGCCTTCCGTTCTACACTGGAGGAGGCTAAATATGCTGATATCATACTTCACGTGGTAGACAGCTCAAATCCATCATATGAATCACATATGGAGATAGTGTATGATACCCTGAAACAGCTTGGAGTGGAGGATAAAAAGATAGTTACATTCTTTAATAAGCAGGACAGACTTGAAGATGGAGGCAGCTATTTATTTAAGGACGAAAAGGCAGATTATACTGCAGCAGGCTCCATAAAAACAGGAGATGGGGTAGAAGATCTTTTGAATATTATTGAAAAAATACTTAGTGAGAGAAGTGTGTTTATTGATATAATTCTCCCATACAGTGAGGCAGGAAAAATACAGATTATAAGGCAGTATGGACAGCTTTTAAGCGAAGAATATGTGGAGAATGGTGTTCATGTAAAGGGAAATATTCCTAAGGAGTTTGAGAGCAGATTTGTATCAGTGCAGATATCCTGACACCATGATATCAATATAAGAGCAGAATGTTTCAATACAGATATCCTGAACCTTTGATACCAATATCATTACAGAAAAGCGAGGAAGATGAAATGAACTTAGTAGTAGCGGCAGATAAAAACTGGGCGATTGGAAATAAGGGACAGCTTCTTGTATGTATCCCTGAAGATATGAATAATTTCAGAAGACTTACAGAAGGACATACAGTTATATATGGAAGAAAGACATTGGCTACTTTTCCAAACGGAAAACCTTTAAAAAACAGGGAAAATATTGTCCTTTCAGGAAAGAATATTAAGCCTTCAGATGGTGTGAAGGTGGCAGGAAGTATAGAAGAGGTTCTTGAACTTGCAAAGGAATACAGGGACGAGGATCTTTTTGTTATAGGTGGTGCAAGTGTATATGAACAGCTTTTGCCGTATGTGGATACTGCTTATGTTACTTATATAGATTATGCTTATGATGCTGACGTATATTTTCCTAATCTGGATAAATCAGATGAGTGGGTAATGACAGAGACAAGCGAGGAGCAGACATATTTTGATGTTGAGTATTATTTCAGAAAGTATGAGAGAAAGAAGTGCTGATTTACCTGTTATGAAAAATCCGGCCAATGCTCTTTCAATTTTTTACCTCCAAAGTATTGACATATGTTTTGATTAAAATTAAAATACTTACTTAAGGCAAGTGTTTTTTTAAGTAGGAGTCTGCTTGAATTAATATGACCGCAAGATTATCTCCGCTTTAGCGACGGAAGTGAAATGGAGGCAGAAAAATGGAAAAGAAAAATATTGACTGGTCAAACTTAGGCTTTGGCTACATTAAGACAGATAAGAGATATGTGTCACTCTACAAGGACGGACAGTGGGATGATGGTACACTTACAGATGATGATACTATTACAATCAGTGAGTGCGCAGGCGTACTTCAGTATGCACAGACAGTATTTGAGGGACTTAAGGCATATACTACAGAGCAGGGAAAGATAGTAACCTTCAGACCTGACTTAAATGCAAGCCGTATGAAGGACTCAGCAGCAAGACTTGAAATGCCTGTATTTCCTGAGGATAGATTTATTGACGCAGTAGTTCAGACAGTAAAGGCAAATGCAGCATATGTTCCGCCATATGGTTCAGGTGCCACACTTTATTTAAGACCTTACATGTTTGGCTCAAATCCTGTTATAGGTGTAAAGCCTGCTGATGAATATCAGTTCAGAGTATTCTGTACTCCTGTAGGTCCATACTTTAAGGGTGGAGCAAAGCCTATTACTATTAAGGTTTCAGATTTTGACAGAGCCGCACCTCACGGAACAGGTAATATAAAGGCAGGACTTAATTATGCTATGAGTCTTCATGCCATAGTTACAGCGCATAAAGAAGGCTTTGACGAAAATATGTATCTTGACCCGGGTACAAGAACAAAGGTAGAGGAGACAGGCGGTGCAAACTTCTTATTTGTTACAAAGGACGGAAAGGTAGTTACACCTAAGTCAGACAGTATTCTTCCATCTATCACAAGACGTTCTCTTGTATATGTTGCTAAAGAATATCTTGGACTTGAAGTAGAGGAAAGAGAAGTATTATTTGACGAAGTAAAGGATTTTGCAGAGTGCGGACTTTGCGGAACAGCAGCTGTTATTTCACCTGTAGGAAAGATTGTTGACCATGGAAAGGAAATCTGCTTCCCAAGCGGTATGGAGGATATGGGACCTGTTACAAAGAAACTGTATGAGACACTTACAGGTATCCAGATGGGAAGAATAGAAGCTCCTAAGGGATGGATAAAGGAAATAGAACTGTAAGATTTATGAAATATAATAAATATACATAAAGATTTTTATGGAGCTGTCGCAATAAACCCCAGATTTCAGGCGGGAGGTTATTGCGGCAGTTTTTTTACATAATAGGAAATTCCTAAAGCAACAGCGTGAAATTAAGGAACTAAAAATTCGCGAATGCGAATTTATAGGTGCCAAAGGAACCAAAGTTCCTGCCGTGCGGCACCTTTTTGCTTAAGAGAAAATGCCTAAAGCAACAGCGTGAAATAAAGAAACTAAAAATTCGCGAATGCGAATTTATAGGTGCCGCTGCCGTGCGGCACCTTTAGCTTTCAAGAGCACTTGTAACTCTGCCATAAAGACTTATTAAGTACAATCCGCATAAGCCGACTACAGCATAAATTATTCTTGATATAAGTGACATATCGCCAAATAGTAAAGCTATAAGATCAAGCTTAAAAAAACCTACAAGTCCCCAGTTTATTGCACCGATTATGGCAATTGTAAGAATCGTATAGTCTAAGCCCTTTGTATTCATAATTTTTACCTCCTTTTTTATTTTGTTATTATTCTCTCACCAAAATTTATTATTATTCACATTTTTTCTTAAAACAACATAGACTATAATTATTTTTTGATGTATACTATATTAAGTGATTTCAGGATTTGGAGGGCTAAAGCTTGAGTGAAAAAAAGAACAGCCGGCAACAAACAAATGTCAGGCGGGCTGATAACAGAAAAGTAGTTAAATATAGAAGACGGCGACAGATAAATGTTGGAATGATAGTGTTTGCAGCAGTTTTAATTTATATTTCAGTATATATGATAGTATATCTTACCAGGGAAAAGGTTACTATATATGAGGTTGTATCAGGGAAAAATGCAACTATTACAAATAAATCCTATACAGGGCTTATACTTAGGGATGAATATGTGATAAATGCAGACGCATCAGGATACCTGAATTATTTTGTAAAGGAAGGTTCGAGGGTTTCTGTTTCATCCACTGTATATACCATCGATGAAAGCGGTGCTGTAAGCAGCTTTTTAGCTGATGCTTCAGCTAACGGCGATATAGCATTTTCAGCAGAAAATGAAAGTGAATTAAGAAAACTCATATCAAATTTTACTTATAGTCAGTCGGATTTATCCTTTGATAATATTTATGATTTTAAGCTTGATATGGAAGCAAAGGTACTTGAATGTATTAATTTAAACAATATAAAGCAGCTGTATGATGCAAATAATCTTTCGCAGGGTACATTTAATATACATACTGCTGAAAAGACGGGTATTGTAGAATATTATACTGACGGGTACGAGGGAAAAACAGAGGCGACGCTTACATCAGCAGATTTCAACATAGAAAAATATGAAAAAAAATCACATATTTCAGGTGAACTTATTGAAAACGCAACACCTGCATATAAGATTATAAATACTGAAAACTGGTCTGTGTATATAAAGCTTTCTGATGAAGAAAGGGAAAAATATGCAGATACCACAGTTATGAGGGTAAAGTTCCTTAAAGACAATAGAGAAGTAACAGGGAATTTTGCTATATGCTATATAGATGGACAGGCATATGGAAGAATAGATTTAGTACGATATATGAGCACCTACGCAGATGAAAGATTTGTGGAGCTCCAAATAGTCGAAGAACAGGTGGAAGGTTTAAAAATACCAAAAAGCTCTGTTGTTGAAAAAGATTTCTATCTCATTCCTTCTTCTTATGCATACAAGGGAGGAGCCTCTACAGATACAGGATTTTATAAAAAAACCTTTGATGATGCGGGAAATGAGAGTGTTGAATTTATTACTCCGACCATATACAAGGTTACAGATGAGTATTATTATGTTGATGCCGGGGACGAGAAGCTTATTAAGGAAGGTGATTATTTAGTTATGGAAGGCTCAACCGAAAACTTCAGAGTCAGTCAGAAAGCTTCTCTTAAGGGTGCATATAATGTTAATAACGGGTACTGTGTTTTCAGAAATGTTGAAATTTTAACAGAAACAGGTGATTATTATCTGGTGGATACAGGAACAACATATGGACTTAAGGTTTATGACCATATAGTTATAGACGGCTCTATGGTATCTGAAAAACAGGTAGTATTTACAATAAACTAATATTAGGAAAGAGGTTAAAAAATGATTACGGAAAATTACGATAAGGTTCTTGAAAATATTAAAACAGCCTGTGACAATGCCGGCAGGGATGTTTCGGATGTGACTCTGATAGCAGTCAGCAAGACAAAGCCTGTTTCAGACATAGAAGAATTATATAATCACGGAGTTCGTGTATTTGGAGAAAATAAAGTTCAGGAGCTTTGTGATAAATATGAGGCTTTGCCAAAAGATATAAAATGGCATATGATTGGACATTTGCAGAGAAATAAAGTAAAATACATTGTAGATAAAGTAGCACTTATTCATTCTGTTGATTCCGTAAGACTGGCAAAGCAGATAGAGGAAGAGGCTGCAAAGAAAAATGTAGTCGTAAATATACTTATTGAAGTTAATGTGGCAGATGAAGACACAAAGTTTGGCCTTAAATCAGAAGAAGTTTTTGATATGGTGACACAAATCGCCGGATTCTCCCATATTTCAATAAAAGGTCTTATGACTATTGCACCTTTTGTAGAAAATCCTGAGGATAATCGCAAATATTTTAATAAATTAAAACAATTAGCAGTTGACATCAAGGCAAAAAACATTGATAATGTAAGTATGGACGAGCTTTCTATGGGTATGACCGGCGATTATATGGTAGCTGCCGAGGAAGGAGCTACATATGTAAGAGTAGGTACCGGTATTTTTGGAAAGCGGGACTATTTCTTATAAAAAATAAGAAAGTAATACATAAAATAAAAATTGACTCTGTTAAGGAGTACAATAAATGGAGGATTATTTATAATGAGTAAGTTCGCAGATAAGTTTCTCAGTATTCTCAAGTTAAATGATGACTATGATGAATACGACGATTATGACGATTATGATGACGAGGAGGAAGTAACTACAAAGAAGTTTTCAAGAACATCAAGGGATAATTCTTACTCAGATGAAAAGGCTGTACGGGAAGTGGCTGATATAGAAACAGCCAAGCCGGCTAAGACTTTTTCAAAGTCATCAAAGGTAGTTCCTATGAGAACAGGAAGGTCAGGTATGGAGGTTTGTGTAATCAAGCCAAAGAACGTTGAGGAAGCAAGAGAGATAACAGACACACTTTTAAGCGGAAGGGCAGTTATTCTTAATCTTGAAGGACTTCATGTGGATGTGGCACAAAGAATAATAGATTTTACATCAGGTTCATGTTACTCAATTAACGGAAATTTACAGAAGGTGTCTAACTACATCTTTATTATCACACCTGAAACTGTAGATATATCCGGAGATTTTCAGGATTTACTGGATGGCGGATTTGATGTGGCAGCTTTCAAATAATTATGAACAGGGATATAATTTCAAATAGATTTAAGGATTTGGCAAATATGGCGTATCTTAAGGGGATACCCGTATTTACTGATTTCCTTGATTTGAAGGAACAGACGGAATATATGGAATTTATATCTGATAAAAATATGCCTCCTGTAAACACTACGCTTAATGGAGGTATATTTTTTTTAGATGACAACAAAAACACCCGGAAGGATGATTTTCTGGAAAGAAAAATGGCCTGCTTTTATCCAAAGGATTTACCATACGATATAGTATTTCCCATAACCATAATAGAGATTAAACCGGTAAATAAACGATTTGCTGATGACTTAAATCACAGGGATTTTCTGGGCTCTCTTATGAATCTGGGAATAGAGCGGTATCTGCTTGGAGATATTCTGGTGAATGATAACAGAGCATATGTTTTTGTAAAGACAGTTATGGCTGATTTTATCTGTGACAATCTTACCAGAATAAAGCATACATCAGTTACTT
>CAMENQ010000035.1 GCA_945928585.1 uncultured Roseburia sp.
CCTCTATAGCCTTTACTGTGACTGTAATGTTTTCACCATCCGGTTTCATTATCTCTATCTGCTCTCCCACAGAAAACTTGTTTCTCTGCTCTATTTTATATTTTCCGTCTTTTTCCTCACCTACAATACCAAGATACGTATACTCCTTAACATATGTGTTGCTGTCATATATCTGCGTATTTTCATCTGGCTTTCCAAAGAAAAATCCGGTGGTATACTGTCTGTAGGTGCATTTAGCTATTTCAGATTTATAAAAAGGTATTCTTTCCCTGTAATAATCAGGTGACATTTTATAATCATCTATTGCCATACGGTATGTCCTTGCCACAGTAGCCACATACAGAGCTGTTTTCATTCTTCCCTCTACTTTGAAGCTGTCTATGCCTGCCTCCATAAGTTCAGGTATATGCTCTATCATACATAAATCCTTTGAATTGAAAATATATGTGCCTCTTTCATTTTCGTATACAGGCATATACTCACCCGGTCTTGACTCCTCAACCACCGCATACTTCCAACGGCACGGGTGTGTACAGGCTCCCTGATTGGCATCCCTGCCTGCCATAAAGCTGCTTAAAAGACATCTTCCTGAATATGAAATGCACATAGCTCCATGTATAAAAGTCTCTATCTCTAGATCATCAGGTATATTGGCCCTTATTTCCTTTATTTCTTCCAAAGATAATTCTCTGGCAGTCACTACTCTTTTTGCCCCAAGTTTATGCCAGAAATTATACGTTCCATAATTTGTATTATTTGCCTGAGTGCTTATGTGAATTTCCATATCCGGCAACACTTCCTTTGCTATGGTAAATATAGCCGGGTCAGAAATAATCAATGCATCAGGCTTGACATCCTTAAGGTCTTCAAAGTATTCCCTCACACCTTCAAGGTCTTTATTGTGGGCAAGAATATTTGCAGTAACAAACACCTTTACATTATGGTCATGGGCAAATTTTACCCCTTCCTTCATATCCTCAAGTGAAAAATTTTTTGCCTTAGCCCTTAAACCAAATGCCTCTCCACCTATATAAACTGCATCCGCACCATATATAACTGCCACTTTAAGCACCTCAAGACTGCTTGCAGGTATTAATAATTCAGGTCTGCTGTACATAATCATCCTCCGTTTTCTTTATGCTTAATGACATTCCATCACCTATTGGAATAATAGTTGTAGACAAATTGTCCATGTGCTTTATCTGATATAAAAACTCTCTCATTCTGCCATGAATAGTTCTGTCCCTTCTTGTAACCGCATATCTTGACTCTATTATATCTCCCTCCTGCAGCACATTATCCGCCAGAATTATTCCTTCATTATTTAAAAGTCTCATAACATGTGGAAGAAAATTTATATACTGTGCTTTGGCGGCATCCATAAACACAAAATCAAAGGTATCATTTATCTGAGGCAGTATTTCAAGAGCATCTCCCTCAATAAGTGAAATAATATTTTCCTTTCCGGCTCTTTTTATATTTTCTTTTGCTACAGGTATACGTTTATCATAATTTTCTATTGTCACAATAGTACTATCCACATCTATACATTCACTCATAAGAATTGCCGAATATCCTATGGCTGTTCCAAGCTCCAGTATCCTTTTAGGTTTTTTCATCTCTAAAAGTACCTTTATAAAGCTTTCAACTTCCTTCCGGATAATCGGCACATCATTTTCCCTTGCATATTCTGCCATTTCTTCCAATATAGGGCTATTGTCTCTTTCTAGTGAGTGAATGTAGGATGTTATTCTTTCATTCACAATCATTCCTTTTCTCCTATTACTTATTAATAGTTTTATGTGTTTGCAGGCTATTCTTTCTCTACAGGTTTCATAGCTTCTATAAGTTCTTCAGGACTATATTCTGTATTTAAAGTATATGTACCTGAATATATATCTGCCTCGTATAATATTGTCTGAATCTTAAAAACAAGTTCATTTTCTATAAGCCCATTCTTTTTTAAAATAGAAGCCACCTCACCTGTAGATGCATCTGCCGGTATAGTCACTACAACTTCCTGCCCGCTTCCCTTTTCTGCCAGACCTTCCTCCGAAAAAACCTTAGTTCCGAAATCATAGGCACTTTTGCAGACTAACACAACAATAACTGCTCCAATTATATACATTGCCACCTTAAAGGTAACCTTTGAAAAAATAGAAGCACTCTTTTTGGCAATATTATTTTTTGCTGTAGTTTTTTTTCCGGTCTTTTTTATGTCTTTTTTCTTATTTTTAGCTTTATTATCAGTTTCTCTTCCCATTTTCCTACTCCAATTATAAAAAGTCCAGCTCTAAATCTATGTCACTGCATATTGTCTTAGATATACGCTGTGACATTTTACAAAATGCAAGCTCTGCGTTAAGATATGATGCAGCCAGTGGATTTTCAAGTACCGGTCTGAACTCATCTGCCAGTTTTGAAGCTGCTTCCTTTTCAAAGGTATCAGCCTCCAACTGAATCTGAAAATTTCTTTTTCTGAATTCCTGTACCTGTTCGTACAGTTCCGGTATTTGTGCAAGTTCTTTTTTATAAAGACAAAATTTCTGGTATTCTTCACTTTCCTTAATAAGTTCATTAAGTTTCTTAGAGCTTTCCATAATAATGTCGGACATATGAGTACCATGCCTTTCTATCTGCATAAGCAGATTTTTTTATTCTACCTCCATAATAATAGGTAAAATCATAGGATTTCTCTTAATCTTTTTCCAAAGATAATCGCTTAAGGTATCCTTTACTATCATTTTAATTTTACCCCAGTCGGATATATTTCTGTCAACACAGTCAAGAACTGCATCATTTACTATATTTCTTGCATCCTCAAGAAGATTTTCTGCTTCCCTTACATACACAAAGCCTCTTGATACAATGTCAGGACCTGCAAGCAGCTGATTGCTGTACTTTTCAAATGTCATTACAACTATAATAATGCCGTTTTCTGCAAGATTCTGTCTGTCTCTTAAGACTATGTTTCCTACGTCACCTACTCCAAGACCGTCAACAAGTATGCTTCCTGCCTGAACAGGCTCCTTTGTGTAACCTTCTTTTTCACTAAGTTCCAGTACATCTCCTGACGAAAGAATAAATATATTTTCCTTTGGCACTCCCATAGCCTCTGCAAGTTCTGCCTGTGCCCTGCGGTGTCTGTACTCTCCATGCAGCGGGATGGCGTATTTTGGCTTAACAAGAGAATAAAGAAGCTTTATTTCCTCCTGACACGCGTGTCCTGATACGTGGGTATCCTGAAAAATAACGTTTGCGCCCTGCATAGAAAGTTCATTTATAACCTTTGACACTGCCTTTTCATTTCCCGGTATAGGGTTTGAGCTAAAAATAACCGTATCACCCGGCTTTATTGTAATTTTTCTGTGAAGTGATGCTGCCATACGTGAAAGTGCAGCCATAGATTCTCCCTGACTTCCCGTAGTAATAATCGTCACCTGATCGTCTGTGTAGTTTTTAAGTTCCTCTATATCAATAAGAGTGTTTTCCGGCAGTTGCAGATATCCAAGTTCACTGGCTGTCTGCACTATATTGACCATACTTCTGCCTTCCACTACTACTTTTCTTCCATACTTATGTGCAGAATTTATAAACTGCTGTACTCTGTCTACATTTGAGGCAAAGGTTGCTATAATAATTCTATGCTTTGAATTTTCTGCAAATATATGGTCTATAGTCCTTACGATAGTTCTTTCAGAACTGGTAAATCCCGGTCTCGTAGCATTTGTACTGTCACACATAAATGCCAGCACGCCTTTTTTGCCAAGTTCTCCAAATCTTGTAAGGTCTGTGGTATCACCAAATAACGGAGTATAGTCAATCTTAAAATCTCCGGTGTGTACTATAAGACCTGCCGGTGTAAATATTGCAAGTCCGACTGCATCTGCGATACTGTGGTTAACCTTTATAAATTCTATTCTGAAACAGCCAAGATTTATGGTCTGACCATACTTTACCACTTTCTTCTTTACTAACTTTTCAAGTCCATGTTCCTTAAGCTTTCCGTCTATAATACCAAGTGTAAGCTTTGTGGCATATATAGGTACATTTATTTCTTTAAGAACGTAAGGAAGTGCTCCGATATGATCCTCATGACCATGTGTAATCACAAAACCTTTAACCTTTTCTGCATTATCCTTAAGATATGTGATATCCGGTATGACAAGGTCTATTCCTAACATTTCATCATCAGGAAATGACAATCCACAGTCAACTACCACAATAGTGTCATCATATTCAAATGCTGTCATATTCATTCCTATGGCTTCAAGTCCGCCAAGTGGAATTATTTTTATTTTTGCGTTTTCTTCTACTTTCAAAATTCTACCTCCAAAATTGATTTAAAGCTTTTACTTATTACTCAACATCTATATCATCTAAAAGTTCATTAAATATTTTTGACAACCCTTCCAGTTCATCATCATTATCAACAATTTCGTACACTGCCTCTGTATCTGTATCCTTTGATATGTCTTTTATAATAAGAGCTACGGCTTCTTCGTCGTCTTCATCTTCCGAGTCACTGACAAGCAAATAATTTATGCCGTTTACTTTTGTCTGTTCAAGCACGAAAAATTCTGCTTTTTCACCATTTTCATCAGTAAATACAAGTTTTTCAAACATTCTGCTTATTCCTTTCCAAATCTAAATACCCCTGCAGGATAAGTATGGCTGCTATACAATCCACATACTTTCCTCTGTCTTCTCTCCTGACACCTGTAGTAATCATAGTTTTATGTGCTTCAACCGTAGTAAGCCTTTCATCCCACATAACAACAGGAACATTACATCTTCTCTCTAAAGTTTCTTTAAACTCCAAAGATTTTTCTGCTCTGTCCCCCATGGTATTGTTCATATTTTTTGGCAGACCAAGTACTATCTTCTGCACATCATACTGCTTCACAAGCTCCTCAATTCTCTGTAATGTTTTTCTTATCTTGTTTTCTGATTCTCTGCGTATAATCTCTACGCCCTGCGCAGTATAAAGAAGCTCATCAGACACAGCTACGCCTACTGTCTTCGAGCCAAAATCAAGTCCCATTATTCTCATAAAATGCCGCCTTTTCTACTTAAGCTTATTGTTTATGTAGTAGGTCAGGGCTTCCTCAATAAGTTCATCCCTCTCCACCTTCATAATCAGACTTCTTGCATTATTGTGGCTTGTAATGTATGTAGGATCCCCAGACATAATATAACCTACTATCTGATTAACAGGGTTATAGCCCTTCTCGGAAAGTGCCTTGTACACCTGCTCCAATACCTGTCCTACCTCCATTTCAGGCTCCTGAATTATTTTAAAATATTGTGTATTACTTAAATCGCTCATATCTCAACCTTTCTGCCGTAACAAATACACGCACATAAATTCACTTTTATTTTAATATATTTCAGCCAACTGTGCAAGTAATATTTCCTTATTTAACAGAGATTTAATTTTTACACAAATAATTTTATTATTTAAATCATTATCTGTTTTCACTGCAACCCTTACATATTCCTTTGTGTAGCCTGTAAAATAAGTTTCTCCATTTATTAACATTTTCTCTTCAAATACTATATCTGCCTTTGTGCCAATACACTTTTCTATATATTTTTCACGAAGTATATGGTTTAACTTAATAAGTTCATCACTTCGTTCTGCTTTCACCCTCTCATCTATCTGGTTTTCCATACCTGCGGCTATCGTTCCTTTTCTTCTTGAATATTTAAAAATATGCATTTCTGCAAAAGCTGCTTTTTCAAGGAAGCTTTTCGTCTCTTTAAATTCTTCATCACTTTCCCCCGGAAAACCTACAATAACATCTGTGGTAATGGCCGGATGTTCAAAATACTTTCTGATAAGGGTGCACTTTTCCATATACTCTGACGGTGTATAATGTCTGTTCATTCTCTTAAGTGTACTTTCACAGCCGCTCTGCAGTGACAGATGAAAATGAGGGCAGAATTTTTTTATTTTGATTACCCTTTCCATAAATTCTTCTGTAATAATTCCCTGCTCAAGTGAACCTAAACGTATCCTCTCTATACCGTCAATAGCACTTAATTCCTCTATCACATCTATAAGTGTTATATTTTCTTCCTTTAAATCCTTTCCATAAGAGCTTAAATGTATACCTGTTAAAACTATTTCTTTATAACCTTTTTCAGAAAGTCCCTCAACCTCATTCCTTACATCAGAAAGCTTTCTGCTTCGTATTCTCCCTCTGGAATATGGTATAATACAATATGTGCAGAACTGGTTGCAGCCATCCTGTATTTTTATAAATGCCCTCGTATGCTCTGTCACTGTGGTCATATTCATTTCTTCATAATCACATCCCTTTGACAAATCATCATATACTGCTATTTTTTCTTCATTTTCTTTACTATTGAAGTATTCCTCCAATATATCAGACAGCTTATTTTTCTTATTATTTCCTATTATGATGTCTACAGCCTCATCCTTTAAAAGTTCTTCCCCTGCTGCCTGCACATAACAGCCCACTGCCACTACAACAGCTGACGGATTCATCTTCTTAGCCCGATGAAGCATCTGCCTTGATTTTCTGTCTGCAATATTTGTAACTGTACATGTATTTATAATATACACATCTGCGCCCTTTTCAAAGGGTACTATCTCATATCCTCTTTCCTTTAGTGCCTGTACCATGGCATCCGTCTCATACTGGTTAACCTTACAGCCTAAATTATGAAACGCTGCTTTTTTATTTTCACTGTGCATATTTACCTCTTTTCTTTACACTGTTTTTTTTACTTTTTAACATATTTCACATTGACTTTTAACCCGATTAAAAGTATTATATATACAAATGGGGTTTATTTTTATTATTCCTCATATTTGCTAACAAATATTAAGGAGGGTATTATTATGAAAACAGTTCAGATTTCATTAAACTCAATCGATAAGGTTAAGGCTTTCGTAAACGAAATAACAAAGTTTGATACAGACTTTGATTTAGTATCAGGAAGATATGTTATAGACGCTAAGTCTATTATGGGTATATTCAGTCTTGATTTATCAAAGCCTATCGACTTATGCATACACGCTGATGAAGCTACCATCGATTCTATATTGGAAGTTTTAAAGCCATACATAGTATAATTATATTTACTAATCAAGTGCCGCATTATATGCGGCACTTTTTTTATATCATAGGAAATTCCTAAAGCAACAGCATAAAATTAGGAAACCAAAAATTCGCGAATGCGAATTTATAAGTCTCGCTGCCGAGCGAGACTTTTTTATCCAAAGTCTTAAAACGGCACAGAGCAGTCTGTATACATAAGGAGTTATATTATACTCTGCAAACAATTCAGAGGTGCTTTTAGCGGAGACGAAATCCACTTCTAACGCAGACTAAGACGTTTCTGAGCGTCTTAGTCTGCGTTAGAAGTTAGTTCGCCGGAGCGTTACCTCGTTTGCAGAGTATAATATAACTCCTTACGTAGACAGACTGCTCTGTGCCGCTTTAAGACCACTTTATTCTGCTATTATGACCTCTGTATTTTCTATTGCATTTTTTATAAGCTCATCTATTTTTTCAAGCTTTCGCTCAGATTTTTCTATACCTAAAAGTGTAGGCTTTGTCACCGGATGCTTTGCAACAAATGTGGTACAGCAGTCCTCAAAAGGCTGTATTGAAATATCATAAGTACCTATCTTTATGGCAATATCTATAATATCCTGCTTGTCAAATGCCACTACAGGTCTGTATACAGGTATGGTACATACATCATTTATAACCGCTAACGACTGCATAGTCTGGCTTGACACCTGTCCGATGCTTTCTCCCGTAACAAGTCCTAAGCAGCCGCTTTCCTTTGCAAAATGCTCGGCTATCTTAAACATTGCCCTTTTCATTATTATGGTAAGCTCCTCATGTGGACACTGCTCATATATATACACCTGAACATCAGTAAAATTCACTACATTTACCTTTATAGGTCCTGAATATTTTGACACCTGCTTTGCAAGGTCTATAACCTTCTGCTTTGCTCTTTCTGATGTGTATGGCGGTGCATGAAAATATGTTGCCTCAAGCTGTACGCCTCTCTTTGAAATCATATAGCCTGCCACCGGACTGTCTATACCGCCTGAAAGTAAAAGCATTGCCTTTCCTGCAGTTCCTATAGGCATACCGCCAGGTCCCGGTATAGTCATTGAGTAAATATTAATATGTGTCCTTATTTCTATGTTTAATAATACCTCCGGGTTATGGACATCTACGGAATACTCTGGAAAAGCATCAAGGACTGCTTCCCCCATATCCATATTTATCTCTACTGAATTTTTAGGATAATTTTTTCTTGCTCTTCTGGCATTTACCTTAAAGGTTATTTTTTTATGTCCGTATACCTGCTCCATATATGAAATAACCTGCATTTTAAGGTCATCCCAGCCATTATCCTCTATCTGTACAAGAGGACATATTCCAACTACTCCAAATACCTTTGTCAGCGCATCCATTACTTCATCATAATCATATTCACTGAGGGTATCCACGTATATTCTTCCTACCTCTCTGTATACCTTAAATTCTCCATCAACCTTTTTTAATGCAATATTTATCTGCTTTACAAGTGCATCCTCAAAAAGATATTTATTTTTTCCCTTTACACCTATCTCGGCATATTTTATTAAAAATGACTTAAATTCCATTGTCTACCTCTCTATTTTCTTCTTAATACCCTAAGCTTTGGTAAAAGTTCCTTTACCATATCTAAGGCATAATCTGTTTCTTCCCTTGTAGTTGTATCACTCAGACTGAATCTTAAGGTTGAATCAAGTGCTTCCTTATCCAGACCTATACTTTTTAAGGTAGCGCTTACACTTGGCTTATTTGATGAACAGGCAGAGCCTGAAGATACATAAACTCCCTTTTCCTCCAGTGCATGAAGCATTACCTCGCTTCTTACGCCAATAAAGGAAACGCTTATTATATGAGGTGCTCCGTCAGTTCCCTTCCTGCTGTTTACCCTTACATCCTCAAGTTCAAGAAAGCAGTCTGTAAGATAATCCTTAAGTTCCGTCATTACACTTACCTTAGTTTCCATATCAGTATATGCTTCCTTTACAGCCTGTCCAAGTCCTGCAATGCCCGGTACATTGTCTGTTCCGGAACGCATGCCCCTCTGTTGGCCTCCTCCGAAAATAATAGGTTTTATTTTCACTTTATCAGCCACATACAGAAATCCGACTCCCTTTGGACCATGTATCTTATGTCCGCTTACGCTGAGTGCATCTATTTTTAATTTCCTTGGAAGTATTTTATATTTTCCGAAAGCCTGTATGGCATCTACGTGAAATATAGTATTTGGATTTTTTTCTTTTATTATGCTTCCAATCTCTTCTATCGGCTCTACTGCACCTATTTCGTTATTTACATACATAACGGAAACAATGATGGTATCCTCCCTGATGGTATTTTTAAGTTCCTCTGTATCTATCCTTCCGGATTTATCTACATTAAGATATGTAACCTCAAAGCCCTCTTCCTCAAGATATTTCATCGCTGCCGAAACACTTGCATGCTCTATTGCCGTAGTAATTATATGCTTTCCTGACCTTTTATAAGCCCTTGCAATACCTATAAGTGCCATATTATTTGACTCTGTACCGCCGGAAGTAAATATAATCTCCTTGTCCTGTACCTTAAGTGATTTTGCAATTATTTCCCTTGCCTCTTTTAAATATTTTTCTGCTTCTATACCTTTCATATGGAGTGATGAAGGATTTCCATAGTCTTTTGTCATAGTCTTTACTACTATATCCCTTACTCCATCTGACACTTTTGTTGTTGCTGAATTATCTAAATATGCTTCCATTTCTGTTTTACCTTTCCATCTTAAACATCAATACAGACAGTATGGTCATTCCTGCTGTTTCGGTACGCAGTATTCTTCTTCCAAGTGATACTCTTTCTATGCCTGCCTCTACAGCCATCAATACCTCACTCTCATCAAAGCCGCCCTCCGGTCCGATAAATATTCCAACCTTCATTCCCGGCTGTATTTTGTCTATGACCTGCCTCGTCTCTTTCATATCCCTGTAATGCTCATATGGTATAATGGACATATCCAGACATTCACTGTATTTTACAGCTTCCTTAAAGGACATAGGCTCCTTCACGGAAGGTATAATAATTCTTTTTGACTGCTTAGCTGCACTTTCAGAAATGGAATTCCATCTTTTTACCTTTGAGACAGCCTTTTTGTCATCAAGCTTTACTATGGCTCTCTTTGATGATACAGGGATAATCTCCTTTACGCCAAGCTCCACTGCTTTTTGTATAATAAGCTCCATTTTATCGCCCTTTGGAAGACACTGAAACAAATAAAATTCTGCGTCCAGTTCACTTCCATCCTCATCAATATTAAGTATCTCTGCCTTTACTTCATCTTCGGATATGTCTTCTATTTTACAATAGTAATCCTTATCCACCCCGTTGCTTATAAGAAGCTCCTCTCCCTGCTTCATTCTAAGAACATTTTTTATATGGTTTACATCGTTTCCCGTAATGGTAATATATTTATCACCTATATGGCTTTCATCAGTAAAAAAATGGTGCATTTTTCTTTCCTGCCTTTTTATTATGATATACGTTTTGCCGTAACGCTTGACCAGTCATTCTGTCTTGTTACCTCTACTATTTCAAAATGAGGATTTTCCTCTATAACCTTTACTACCTCGGCCTCCTTTGTGTCGATAATGCCTGATGTAATAAAATAGCCTCCCATTTTTAAATGCTTTGGTACTATATCCGACAACGGAATAAGTACATCTGCCAGTATATTTGCCACCACTATATCATAGCACTCAAAGCCTGCCTTTTCTGCCAGAGACTCATCCTCAAGTATGTTTCCTGCATATACACTGCAGCTTTCCTGTGATATATTGTTTTTTTCCAGATTTTCATATGTTGCGGTTATGGCATTTTCATCTATGTCAATGCCTACTGCAGCTTTTGCCCCAAGCTTTAATGATACTATGGACAATATGCCGCTTCCGCAGCCTACGTCAAGTATGTTTGTGTCACTTTGGACATATTTTTTCAGCTGCTTTATACAAAGCTGTGTAGTCTCATGCATACCTGTGCCGAATGCTATGCCCGGGTCAATCTCAATCATAAGCTTATCCCTGTACTCGTCCTTCATTTCCTCCCATGTAGGCTTTATAACTATATCATCTACCGTAAATGATTTAAAATACTGCTTCCAGTTGTTTATCCAGTCCTTGTCCTCTGTTTCACCTTTTTCTATGGTGCATTCTCCCACATCAACAAAATCTGCAAGCTCTTTTAGACCTTCCTGTATCTCCTTAAGCTTTTCTTCCTCATTCTCTGTTTCTTCCATATAAAAGCTTAAGAATGCTTCTCCCTTATCCTCAGGAAGTTCCGGAAGAAAGTCAATAAACATCTTCTTTTTGTCCTCCTGGGATAAAGGTATATTATCCTTTATTTCTATACCATCTATCCCCAAATCAATAAGCATACCGCTTACTAAATCTGTCGCTGCCGTAGTTGTCTTTAATGTATATTTATTCCATTTCATTCTAAAATTACCTTTCCTTTTAAGTTTTCTATTCGGACTAAAACCCATACAGTTTAGTATGACACAAAAAAGAGTGTTTTTCAACACTCTTTTAATAGATTTATTTTTCTTCTTTCTTTCTGCTTATAACTACAGATGTTATAGAACCGCCTAATGCTAATGCTGCCAGTGCAACATAAACAAATATCTTATTATTGTCACCTGTCTGTGGTGCCCCAAGAGGTATTATATCATCTAACTCTATTAATTCTTCGTCAGGATCCTCCTCTGATGACGGCTCATCACCTGCAGCAGTGGTTTCCTTACCTAAAGGAATATCATCATCTATGTCTAATATTTCCTCTGTTGTAGTTTCCTCCTGCTTAGGGTCTGTTGTTTCTTCTTCCTTAGGTGTTGTTGTTTCTTTTCCCAAAGGAATTTCGTCTGTAATTGTTATAACCTCATCTGGTGTTGTTGTTTCTACCTCTGTTGTTGTGGCCGTTTCTGTAGTTGTTGTTGCGGTTTCGGTTGTTGTTGTTGCTGACTCGGTTGTTGTCGTTGCTGACTCAGTTGTTGTTGT
>CAMENQ010000036.1 GCA_945928585.1 uncultured Roseburia sp.
ATATTATACAAAATAAATGTATAATTATAAATCGTTTACTGTAGCATATATATAAATAGCGTATAAAAACATTACTAACAGGTAAATCAGTGAAAAAATACTTGTATTTTTATTGCTATGGTTTTATAGTTAATATAATTGCTTACATTATATTAGGAAAAGAATTGTTCCGTATAAAATGCTTTGACAGTGAATGAAGAAGTATGGAATGAGTTCCGGTGATTTAATTGACGAATGGAGGAAAGATTATGGTACGAGTAGGAATTATTGGCTCTACAGGATATGCAGGGGCGGAGATTGTAAGGCTTCTTTTACAGCATAGAGATGTGGAGATTAAGTGGTATGGCTCACGGAGCTATATAGATAAAAAGTATTATGAAGTTTTTCAAAATATGTTTCAGCTTGTGGATGACAAGTGCCTTGATGATAATATGGAGGAGCTTGCAGAGGCTGTTGATGTTATTTTTACGGCTACGCCTCAGGGACTTTGTGCATCGCTTGTAAATGAGGATATATTAAATAAGGTAAAGATTATTGATTTAAGTGCAGACTTTAGAATAAAGGATGTAGATATATATGAAAAGTGGTATGGCATAGAGCATAAGAGTCCTCAGTTTATTGGGGAGGCAGTTTATGGTCTGCCGGAGATTAACAGGGATAAGGTTAAGTCGGCGAGACTTATAGCAAATCCGGGATGTTATCCGACATGCAGTTTTTTGTCTGTATATCCTATGGCGAAGGAAGGACTTATTGATATGAAGTCTGTTATTATAGATGCCAAGTCGGGAACATCAGGTGCAGGACGAGGAGCGAAGGTGAATAATCTGTTTTGCGAGGTGAATGAAAATATAAAGGCGTATGGAGTATTGACTCACAGACATACACCGGAGATTGAGGAGCAGCTTTCTTATGCTTCGGGAAAGGAAACCTCCATTATTTTTACACCTCATCTTGTGCCAATGAACAGAGGTATTCTTGTGACAGCCTATGCAAATCTGACGAAAAATGTTTCATATGATGAAGTTAAGGCGATTTATGATAAATATTATAATAATGAAAAGTTTGTCAGAGTCCTTGATAAGGATGTATGTCCTGAGACAAGATGGGTAGAGGGCAGTAATTTTGTCGATGTGAATTTTAAGATAGATGAAAGAACAAACAGAGTGGTTATGATGGGAGCCATGGATAATCTTGTAAAGGGTGCGGCAGGTCAGGCTGTCCAGAATATGAATCTGATGTTTGGTTTTAATGAGACAGAGGGACTTTTGGGAGTGCCGATGTTCCCGTAACAAAGCACCGCAGGTTGCGGCGCTTGCAAATTCGCATTCGCGAATTTGTTAGTTAAAGAATTTGTGTTGTTGCTTTGGTAGATATTAATCAATAAAATAGAGAAAAGAGGAATGGTTATGAAACAGATAGAAGGCGGTGTTGTTGCTGCAACAGGGTTTAAGGCAACAGGTCTTGAGGTAGGTATAAAGGCTAACAGTAAGGGAAAAAAGGATATGGCTATGGTTTATAGTGATGTGCCGTGTAAGGTGGCAGGTACATTCACTACAAATGTTGTTAAGGCAGCACCTGTAAAGTATGATATGGATATTGTTGAGAACAGTCCGTATGTACAGGCAGTAGTAGTAAACAGCGGTGTGGCAAATGCATGTACAGGTAAGGAGGGTATGGATAACTGTAAGTCTCTGGCAGTGGCAGCAGGAAAAGCTTTAAATATACCGGAGTCTGCAGTACTTATAGGTTCGACAGGTGTAATAGGAATGCAGCTTCCTACGGAAAAAATGATAGGTGGTATAGAAAAAATGGCAGAAAGCCTTGGCGATACACCGGCTGACGGAACATTGGCAGCAGAAGCCATAATGACCACGGATACAGTGTCAAAGCAGATAGCATTTGAGGTGGAAATAGGCGGTAAAACAGTTAAAATAGGCGGTATGAGCAAAGGTTCAGGCATGATACATCCAAATATGTGTACAATGCTTGCATACGTAACATCTGATGTAAATATATCTAAGGAAATGCTTACAGAGATAGTAAAGGAAGATGTAAAGGATACATTTAACATGATATCCGTTGATGGAGATACATCTACAAACGATACTATGCTTGTTATGACAAACGGTCTTGCAGGAAATCCTGAAATAACAGAAAGAAATGAAGATTACAAGACTTTTGCAAAGGCTTTAAGAGAGGTAAACACTTATCTTGCAAAAAAAATGGCAGGAGACGGAGAAGGTGCCACAGCACTTTTTGAGGTAAAGGTAATAGGAGCAGACACAAAAGAAAATGCAGTTACCATAAGCAAGTCTGTAGTATCATCAAGCTTAGTTAAAGCTATGATATACGGTCATGATTCTAACTGCGGAAGAATCCTTTGTGCTATAGGCTATTCAGGAGTACAGTTTGACCCTGATAATGTTGATTTATATTATGAAAGCAAAGCGGGAAAAATTAAGATTGTGGAAAATGGCGTTCCTACAGACTACAGTGAAGAGGAAGCTACAAAAATACTGTCAGAAAATGAAGTGACAGCTATAGCTGACATGAAGATGGGAACAGCGGAGGCTACGGCATGGGGCTGTGACCTGACGTATGATTATGTAAAAATTAATGCAGATTATAGGAGCTAAATAGTGTGAAAAATGCACGGCTATTTGTGTCGGAGCGTCACAAAGCAGCCGTTATGACAGACGCAAATTTGAGATTTGTTAAAACGCTCCGGAATGGAGATTATTATGATAATGTGGTCCAAGGAGGAAAATGTGATGGGAAATGAAAATGAAATGGAGAAATGGCAGGAGAAAGCAAACGTCTTAATCGAGGCGCTGCCATATATACAAAAATTTAACCGTAAAATAATAGTAGTAAAGTATGGTGGAAGTGCCATGGTTGATGAGGAACTTCAAAAAAATGTCATAAAGGATGTAACACTTTTAAAGCTTGTCGGATTTAAGCCTATAATTGTACATGGCGGTGGCAAGGAAATCAGCAGGTGGATAAGTAAGGTTGGTATGGAACCTAAATTTATAAACGGTCTGCGTGTTACAGATGAACCTACAATGGAGATTGCCGAGATGGTTCTTGGCAGAGTAGGCAAGAAGCTTGTAACTATGGTGCAGGAGCTTGGAGTAAAGGCAATAAGCATAAGCGGTAAAGACGGTAAGCTTTTAGAGTGTGAAAAAAAATACTCAAATGGAGAGGATATAGGTTTTGTGGGTGAAATTGTGAATGTAAATGAAAAGATACTTCTTGATCTTATTGAGAAGGATTTTTTGCCTATTGTAAGCCCTATAGGACTTGATAGGGATTTTAATACTTACAATATAAATGCAGATGATGCCGCCTGTGCCATAGCAAGGGCAGTGAAAGCAGAAAAGCTGGCATTTCTTACTGATATTGAAGGTGTATATCTTAATCCTGAGGAAAAGACATCACTTATATCTGAATTAAGAGTTAGTGAGGCAAGAAAACTTATAGGAAACGGAAATATAGGCGGTGGTATGCTGCCGAAACTTAATAATTGCATTGATGCCATTGAAAACGGTGTTTCAAGAGTACATATACTTGATGGAAGAAAACTTCATTGTCTTCTGCTTGAAATATTTACAAAGGGCGGCATAGGAACAGTTATTAAAAAGGATAAAGAGGAGATGTCTGACACTGAGGAGGGAAATAATGGAAACTAGGGATTATATAGAACTTGCTGATAGGAATTTCATACATACATATAACAGATTTCAGGTGGTTTTAGAAAAAGGCGACGGAGTATATCTTTATGATACCGACGGAAAAAAGTATCTTGACTTCGGAGCGGGTATAGCGGTATTTGCATTTGGCTATAATAATAAAGAATTTAATGATGCAGTAAAGAATCAGATAGATAATATTATTCACACATCAAACTTATTTTATAATATTCCTGCATCACTGGCATCAGACAAAATTATAAGAGCAACAGGGTTTGATAAGGTGTTTTTTACAAACAGCGGAGCAGAGGCTATAGAGGGAGCGCTTAAGCTTGCTAAGAGATATGCATATAATAAAAAGGGAAAAGGTGAATATGAGATAATAGCCATGAACCATTCTTTCCATGGAAGAACTATAGGGGCTTTATCGGTTACGGGAAATGAACATTACAGAGAGCCTTTTCTCCCTCTTATGGACGGAGTAAAATTTGCTGAGTTTAACAATATTGACAGCGTTAAAGAGCTTGTAAATGATAAAACCTGTGCCATTATTATGGAGACAGTTCAGGGTGAAGGCGGTATATATCCTGTAACTGACGAGTTTATTAAGGGCGTAAGGGAAATATGTGATAAAAATGATATAGTTATGATTTCAGATGAGATACAGTGCGGTATGGGAAGAACCGGAAAGCTGTATGCCTTTGAAAATTATGGCATAAAGCCGGATGTGTTTACTACTGCCAAGGCCTTGGGATGTGGTGTCCCTGTAGGTGCCTTTGTTGCAAATAAGAAGGTATCAGATGCACTTAAGCCGGGAGACCATGGAACAACTTACGGAGGAAATCCTCTTGCGTGTGCGGCAGTATCAAAGGTGTATGATATGTTTACTGAAAGCAATATACTTGACTATGTAAAGGAAATATCATTATACCTTGAGTCAGAACTTGATAAAATAGTAAATGAATGCACATATATAAAAGAAAGACGAGGTATGGGGCTGATGCAGGGACTTGTGATTGAGGAAAACAGACCTGTTGGAGAAATAGTTAAAAGGGCTATGGATAATGGACTTATTGTTTTGTCTGCAGGAGGAAACGTGCTTCGTATGGTACCGCCTCTCATTATTTCAAAGGAAAATGTAGACGAGATGACAGATAAGCTAAGAAGATCATTATAGGGTGAAACTTATGAAATCAAAGGAAAGAATTGTAAACATAGTGGTACAGTCGGCTGTACTTGTGGCTATTGCTGTTGTTATTATTGTGCTTGCAGGCTCTTATGGAAAAAATAAAAAAGATGATAGTATTCAGGAAAGTGAGAGTGAAAAAACTGAAAAGGAATTTAACCTTTGGTACTGCCATGAGAAATATGAACCATATTTAAATGAAGCAGCCACAAGATATGAAGAGAAAACAGGAATAAAAGTAAATGTAATATATTGTTCAGGTCTTGATTATCTTGAAAATATAAGCGATGCAAATAAAAACGGCAATGGGCCGGATTTGTTTATCGAGTCAGAGGAAAATATGCAGAAAATTGTATATTTAGGACTAGCCGAACAAAATTATGAGGATAGCTTTGTAAATGAAGATAATTATCTGAACAAATCAATAAATTCCATTACCTTTAACAAAAAACAGTATGGCTATCCATTAGGCTTTCAGACGGCTGTTATGGCGGTGAATATGGCATATGTTGATGAATTGCCGGATACATTTGATGATATAAAAGCTTTTGCAGACAATTTTAACAGTGAAGGATCAGATAATTCCCATGATTATTCCGGAGTGGAAAGCATATTAAAATGGGATGTGAAGCCGATAGAGTTCAGCTATGGATTTTTAGGCTCATATATGAATGTTGGCGGAGAATATGGAGATGACGGAACTGTTATTGATGTGAACGGTGAATCAACAGTAAAGGCAGGAGAATATTTTTATTCACTGGCACAATATTTTTATATGGATATTGATAACATAAGCTATGACAATGTTTTGGATGATTTTGTAAATGGAAAAATAATATACACCATAGCCGACACTGACATATTGAAAAAGCTTAATGAAAATCAGGTAAATGCTGAACTTATTACACTACCCGGGCTGACAGATGAACTGGAAACAAAAGAAGTGTCCACCACATCTATGCTTTTCATTAATCCGTATGCTGATATGAAAGATGAGGCAAGGGATTTTGCAAAATTTATTTCTTATGATATGGCTGATGAGATGTATGACATTACAGGGACGGTCATATCTGCAAAGAAAATAACATATGACAATAAATATCTAAACAGCTTTGTTAAAGCTTACGAGCAGTCTGTGGGAATGCCGAAACTTATGTATATATCTGATTATTGGATTAAAGCCGGCACTTTGATGGAAAATATATGGAAAGGCAATGATGTGACGGAACTGCTTAATTCCTTTGAAGAGGAATTGAAGCAAAGAATGAATTAGTATAAAATCTCCCTTTGGTGGAAAAAATGTTTATAAAACAGTAAACATTTTTTGAAGGGAGATTTTTTTATGGGATATATTATTGCATTAATATCAGGTACATTAATGAGCGTGCAGGGAGTATTTAATACAGAAGTAACTAAATCGGCAGGAATGTGGGTTACAAACGGCTGGGTGCAGATAACGGCATTTTTGGCATGTCTGGTAGCGTGGTTTTTTTCGGGCAGGGACAGTCTGTCAAATCTTTTCCGGGTAGACAGCAAATATATGCTTACAGGTGGTATAATTGGAGCATTTATCACATTTACCGTAATAAAAAGCATGGGTTCACTGGGACCTGCAAAGGCAGTACTTTTGATAGTTATAGCACAGCTTCTGGTGGCATATCTAATAGAACTTTTTGGAATATTCGGAGTGGAAAAGGTAGATTTTTCATGGTCAAAGCTTATCGGTATGGCAGTGGCAATTATAGGATTTATAATTTTTAAATGGAAATAAAAATTAAAAAAAATTAAAAAAAGATGTTGTAAAATTTAACATTATTAGATAAAATAGAATGTGTATGTTTGGATATATCCATAGAAAGGATATATTTTATGAAAGAAAAATTAATAAAAATCATATTTCCTGTCATTTTTGTTTTGTTATGTCTTGGTGGATGCAGAACCGGTTCACAGGTAATAACTGATAATGAAAAGACTTCATATTCTGATAAAAAACAGATTACAGACAGTGAAATAACAGAGACAGTCAAGACGGAAGAAGTATATGTATATATAACAGGAAAGGTTAAAAATCCGGACGTATATAAGGTGCCGGAGGATTATCGCATCTATCAGGTAATAGAGCTTGCCGGAGGCTTCTTGGATGATGCAGAGACAAGGAATATTAATTTGGCTGACAGAATTTATGATGGTATGCAGATTACAGTGTATGCTGTTGGAGAGGAAACGGTATACGGCTGTGTGGCAAATACAAATACCGGAAGCAGCCTTATAAATATTAATACAGCTTCAAAAGAGGAACTGATGACACTGCCTGGTATTGGAGATGCAAAGGCAGAGAGTATTATCAGATACAGAAACGAAAATGGTTATTTCAGTTCCATAGAGGATATTATGAATATATCCGGAATAAAAGAGGGAGCATTTGAAAAAATAAAGGATTATATAACAGTATGATTAATATGTATCAGAAAAGGATACAGGAAAGAGGTAAATAATGGCTAACAAGGTATTGGTAGTAGACGATGAAAAGCTTATTGTGAAAGGAATAAAGTTCAGTTTAGAGCAGGATGAGATGATAGTGGATTGTGCTTATGACGGCGAGGAAGCAGTTGCCATGGCAAAAGAGACAGAGTACGATATTATTCTATTGGATCTTATGCTCCCAAAGATGGATGGACTTGAGGTATGTCAGCACATAAGAGAGTTTTCGGATGTACCTATTATTATGATTACGGCTAAGGGAGATGATATGGATAAGATTCTTGGACTGGAATATGGTGCAGATGACTACATTACAAAGCCATTTAATATACTTGAGGTAAAGGCAAGAATGAAAGCCATTATCAGAAGAAATAATAAAAATCATGCAAAGGAAGAGGCAGAACGTATAATAGAACGTGGTGACTTAAGACTTGAGCTTGATGGAAGAAGACTGTTTATAACTGACGAAGAAGTAAATCTTACGGCAAAGGAGTTTGATTTATTAGAACTTTTAATAACAAATCCAAATAAGGTATATAGCAGGGAAAACCTCTTAAATACAGTATGGGGATATGAATATCCGGGAGATGTACGTACAGTAGATGTGCACATCAGAAGACTTAGGGAAAAGATAGAGAGCAATCCAAGTGAGCCAAAGTATGTACATACAAAGTGGGGCGTAGGATACTATTTTCAGGGCTAAAAGGGGATGAGTGTCATTAATAAAGGAATGTTAGATTTTTTTAAAAGCCTGAGATTTAAAATATTAATGATTGTGCTGGTAGTGGGAATTATTCCCATTGCTGTGTTTAGAATATATTATTTAGAAAAATATGAGGATAATCTTATACAGGCAAGGATTGACAAGTTGAAAACAGTATCAGTTGTCACCAAAAATACTATAATCACATCCGATTATCTCAAAACACATTCTTCGTCAGCCGTTGATACTGAGCTGTCGCAGGTAGCTACGCTTTTTAACGGCAGAACGATGATAATAGATAAGGCATTCAAGGTGATAAAAGATACGTATTCTTTAGACGAGGGAAATGTCTGCCTGTCAGAGAGTGTCGTTCAATGCTTTAAGGGACAAAATACTATACAGTATTCAGAAAAAAAATCATATATTGAAATTGCACTGGCTCTGTCATCAGCTGAAAAAAATCCAGAGGATGAAACTTTTGACGGAGTTCTTTTGATGACCTTTTCTATAAAGGACATTTCTGATATGTTAAATAAAGAAAGATATAATTCTGATATTATTGTTATTCTTATTTGGATAATAGTGATAACTGTTGCAGTAATATTACAGCTTCTGATATCAAGACCATTTAAGAGAATGGCAGCATCCATAGATAACATTAAGCTGGGACAGTTTGATCGAAAAATAGACTGCGATGGATATACAGAACTTAAAGAGGTTGGAGAATCCATAGAAAACATGATGAACAGAATGAAGGAGTTGGATGAGTCAAGGCAGGAATTCGTATCAAATGTATCCCACGAACTGAAAACACCGATTACATCTATAAAGGTTTTGGCAGATTCACTTGTTATGCAGGAAAATGTACCTGTGGAAATGTACAGGGAATTTATGACGGATATAGTGGCAGAGATAGACAGGGAAAACAGTATTATTACTGATTTGCTTACTCTTGTAAAGCTTGAAAAAAAGACAGAGGCTTTAAAGATAGAAAAGAAAAATGTCAACGATCTTGTGGAACTTGTTTTAAAACGTCTCAGACCTATAGCAGCAAAGAAAAATATAGAACTGGTTTTTGAAAGCTTCAGACCTGTATCAGCAGAAATTGACGATGTTAAGATGACTATGGTTGTATCAAATCTGGTGGAAAATGCAATAAAATATAATGTTCTGGATGGTTGGGTAAGAGTTTCACTGAATGCTGATTATCAATATTTTTACCTTAAGGTATCAGACTCAGGTATTGGTATGCCGGAGGAATCACTGAGCCACATATTTGAAAGATTTTACAGAGTGGATAAAACCAGGTCAAGAGAGACAGGCGGAACCGGCTTAGGTTTATCAATAACCTACAATGCAGTTATTATGCATAAGGGAGATATAAAGGTACACAGTAAGGAAGGGGATGGAACCACATTCATTATTCGTATACCTCTTGTATATTCTCCATAAGGAAAGGAATTACGGTATGAGACAGATAAAAAATATAAGCTTCATTTGTGTATGTATAATATGTCTGACTATAATGTGGGGCTGCGAGGAACAAATCGGTTCTTCATCGGAAAATACCATAAATCTGTATTATCTTAATGAATCAGGTACAGCTTTAAAAACAGTAAGCTATGAGCTTAAGTCAGAAGCACCTGAGGATAAAATAAATGAGATTATGTGTGCCATGCGGGAAAGCAGAAAAGATGTAAATAAAGCTATTCCTGATGAAATTAAGTTTATTTCTTACGAATTGTCAGGACAGGTATTATCATTGAATATGGATTCTGCTTATCTGAATCTTGACAGTATTTCAGAGATATTTGTCAGGGCGGCAGTAGTGCTTACCTTTACCCAGTTAGACGAGGTAAGCTATGTAAGCTTTTATGTGAATAATAATCCTGTAAAGGATTCTAATGGAGATGCCCTTGTTATGATATCTCACTCCGATTTTATTGATAAGGTTGGAGGAACTCTGAATAATTATGAAAACACTACAGTTACATTATATTATGCAAATTATAGTGGAAATAAGCTTAAGACAGAGATAAGAACAGGGATGTATGACAGTAGTCAGCCGATTGAGCAGTATATAGTAGAGCAGCTTATAAAGGGACCTGCTGAGGAGGGAAACTACAGGACACTTCCACAAAATTCAAATATTCGCAGTATAAGTACTAACAATGGTGTGTGTTACATAGATTTTGACAGTAATTTTTTAAGTGGGGCGTCATCAGTGAAGGATGAAATAATGATTTACTCCATTGTTAATTCACTTACGGAGCTGTCACATATAAACAAAGTGCAGATAAGTGTAAATGGAGATATTGATGTGGAGTTACACAACAGATTTTCACTTAATCAGTTATTAGTGAGAGATTTAAGTTATATGGAGAATTAGAAACCAACTGACTTATTTTATATACGAAGACGTCAGGAAATGGAGGAAAAGTGAAAAGACCGGTGCTAATTACAGCAGCAGGGGTGATAAGCGGCTGTATTCTGGCAGCGTGGCAGGTTTCATTTTGGATGATTTTCGCTATATTAACAGTGATTGTTTGTCTGACATTTAAGGTTTTAGGGAAGAAAATTCTTCCCTTGATTTTATATGTCTTTTTTTTATTTGTTGGAATTTTATTGATGAAAAACAGCATGGAAATAAGAAACGAAATGGAGGCAGTACCGGAGGATACCTTAATTACCGTTACAGGCGAAATAGAAAATATAGAGGAGAGTGAGTATGGATATAAAATTTTTATAAGGATTAAAGACGGAATATGTGAGGCGGATTTATATAACAGCAGTATTAATGGAGGGAAATCAAATTGTATTATAAATAGTGAATTTCCGGGAAATATGATTGGAAATAAGGTTATGGTGACAGGCAATAAAAAGAATTTTAAGGAAGCACTAAACTATGGAAATTTCAATGAGAAGGATTACTGCTATTCAAAAGGTATTGTTTTAAAAATAAATATAAAAGATATAGATATAACTGATGACAGAACTAATGAATTTAAGGCTGTGGCATACAGGATTAAAACACGGTTTAGTAAAACACTGGAAAATATATGCACAGAAAAAATGGCCGGCGTGTTTATGGCAGTAATATATGGTGAAAAAGACAGGCTGGATGAAAAACTGGAAGAAACTTTTGCAGATGGGGGAATAAGCCATATACTTGTCGTATCAGGACTTCATATATCCATAGCGGGTATGGGTATATACATTATCCTTAGACGGTTTCTGACGGGCAGATGGGCGGGAGTTATAAGTACTATCGTGATGATAATGTATGTTATGATTGCAGGAGGCAGTCTGTCTGCATTCCGTGCGTTAATAATGTTTTCATTGCAACTGTTGGGAAAACTGACAGGACGCATATATGATATGAAAAATGCAGTAGCAATAGCTGCACTTATACTTATAGCCCAAAATCCATATTATCTTTTTAATTCAGGCTTTCTTTTGTCTTTTGGTACAGTGGCAGGAATAGCATTTATTCTTCCGTATGTGATTAATTTTCTGAAAATAAAAAAAGCAATTGTAAAATCATTTGTTACAAGTTTTACAATAAATATAATAAATGGTCCGGTAATTGCAAATACATATTATGAATTGTCTTTATACAGTGTTTTTTTGAATATAATTGTACTTCCCCTTATGAGTATAGTTGTATTGTGTGGTATTATTGGAATTGTGGCAGGTCAGATATCAGATGTGGCAGGAACCATAATTATATCTCCGGCAGTCTGGGTAATAAATTTTTATGAGTTGTTATGCAGGCTTTCGCTGAAACTGCCGTTTGCAAAAATAGTAACGGGACATTTTGAAATATGGCAGCTTGTATTATATTATGGTTTTGTTTTTGCACTTGTATCCGTAATGAGATATATTACAAA
>CAMENQ010000037.1 GCA_945928585.1 uncultured Roseburia sp.
AACAGAACTGTCATCGAATTCTGTTCTGAATGCAACACTTCCAAATACTTTATCGGTTGTCATATCAGATATGATTTTTTCATATGTGTCATCATCTGCATTAAATATATTACCTTCCATATCTGCCGAATTTGTTGCATATACCATCTCTGATGACTGCTTCAAATAAAACACAAAAGCGTATACGGTAAGGAAAAGCACAATACTTATAATCATTGAAAATACGGTTATTGAGTATTTCTTTTTATTTCTCTTAAGATTCTTTAATGCCAGTTCTCCCTCAAAACCAAACATTTTTCTTGTAATTTTTCGTGTTTTAATCTGTCTTGCACTTATTTTTATATCTTTTGACTGCCTGATGGCATCTATCGGTGTGATTTTTGATGCACGTCTTGCAGGTATATAAGCAGATACAAATATAGTTACTACTGAAAAAACTATAACAGATATTATTATCCACGGCTGAACCACTGCCTTTATTGGTTCTGTGCCGTCACCGAAGATAGAATACATTTTTCCTTCAATGATTTTAAATACTATAATTGTTCCTGCATATCCGCTTAAAATGCCTATAGGAATACTTATAATTCCCACTATAAAGCCTTCAAAGAAAACACTGTAGCGTTTCTGCTTTTTGGTTGCCCCAACGCTGGCAATCATACCCAGATATCTGCTTCTTTCCGACAACGATATGGAAAATCCGTTTGCTATAAGAGAAATGGCTCCAATCATTATTACAGCTATGAGAGTGTACTTTATTATATTCATTGTATTTCCAAGCTCATTGTCTGCCACTCCGTAATAATACAATACATCTGAGTTATCGTAATAATTCTCTGCACCGGAAGCATTTTTTATATTCTTAAGGTTTTCATATATATCACCTATCCCTAAGTCTTTAAGCTTTGAATATATGTTTATATAGTCTTTGTTACTGCATGAATTTATATTTCTGTAGGTGTACATGGCAAAAGTAGTCTGATTATCTATTGCAATTTTCTTTGTTTCAAAATCCATGTCAGCATATATTCCGCATACCTTATAATCCTTTCCGTCTAAGGTAATAATATCACCCACATTTTCAACATTTAATAGTGTACTGTACCAGCTGCTTACCATTATCTCATTTTCATTTTCAGGATAATTGCCTACCATATATTCTTTATTTCCAAAATATATTTTTCCAAAGCCTTCCTTATCTAATCCAATAAGTCTGCATACGGTTTTAAAATCCTCATCATATGAATCATTATTGTCCAACTCTTTAGCATCTGCAGCATTGACTAAATCTAATCTTTCTCCGTTTACGATTATATCCCTTACATCATAATCTCCTATTACCTTCCCTAAAAAGCTGTCCCCGATATTGTCTCCCTTCAATACCTCATCTTTGTTTTCATATGGAAGTTTTTCAAATACCACATGAAACTGTCCTGTTTTTTTCATGGCATTTTCGCCCATATAATTTGTAAAGGAATACGCTATGGTTGAAACTGCCATAATCATAGCCACTGAAATTATAACTCCTATAATAGTGACTATAGTTCTTTTTTTATTTTTTGACATTGTCCTTAAAGTTAATTTTCCAATAATATTCATAAACTAATCACCTATCTTTCTTCTGATAGTCTCATCTGTGGAAATTTTTCCATCTGATATTGTGATTATTCTGTCTGCCTGAAGAGCAATTTTTTCATCATGGGTAATAACAATAAGTGTCTGATTATTTATTTTATTTGCTGCCTTTAACAGTTCCATAATTTCCTGACTGTTTTTTGAATCAAGATTTCCCGTCGGTTCATCTGCAAGCACTATGGCAGGATTACTTATTATAGCCCTTCCTATAGATACTCTCTGCTGCTGTCCTCCTGAAAGCTGATTCGAAAGATGATTTACTCTTTCCTCAAGCTTTAATGTTTTAAGCACCTGCGCCAGATGCTCTTTATCCGGTTTCCTTCCGTCAAGAAGCAATGGAAGCGTTATGTTTTCCTCAACATTTAAAACCGGTATAAGATTATAAAACTGATATATAAGTCCTACCTGTCTTCGTCTGAATATTGCAAGATTTGTCTCATTCAGACTGTTTATATCAGTACCGTCTATAAAAACTTTACCACTTGTAGCCTTATCCACACCTCCTATTATATGCAGTAAAGTGGACTTTCCCGAACCGCTTGGTCCTATAATTGCCACAAACTCACCCTTATTCACTGAAAAGCTTACATCATCGAGAGCTTTTACAATATTATTCCCCTCTCCATATGTTTTTGTAAGATTTTCAACTCTTAAAATTTCCATATTTTTTCCTTCCTTCATAAAAAATGGTATGCTTTTTTTTAGCATACCTTTATTGTAATTGCATATTCTTACACTTAAGTGAAAATAATTGTGACAATTTTGTCACTTAACTTCTACACTACAGTTTTATAAAATCTGATTTCAAAAACTGTGCCCATACCCTCCTGACTTTTAACATCGATTGTGCCATTTTCTATGGATATTACCTGCTTAGCAAATGCCAGTCCTATTCCTACACTGTCTGCCGAAGAATTTTTACCCTTATAAAACCTTTCAAATATATGAGGTAAATCCTCACTGTCAATACCTTTGCCGTTATCCTCTATTATTATTCTTGAATATATGGCATTATCCTCAAATAAAACTTTTATACAGCCTCCCTCACCTGTATGTTCCATACAGTTTTTGGCAATATTGGCAACAGCCTCTGCAGTCCAATTTTTATCACATATACATTCAGAAGCTGCATCTCCCTCTAAAATAAGTTCCTGCTGTTTGAGTTCCATAGGTATAAGAAGATGATTGAATGCTTTCTCTATAAGTTCTTTCATATTTACTCTCTGTATTTTCAGTTTTATTGAACCTGCATCAAGCTTGGACATTTTGAGAAGAGTACCTACAAGCCACTCTATTCTGTTTAACTGTATATGTATATTATCAACAAATTCACGTCTTTTTTCATCAGGAAGATTCCCATCATCAAGCAAATCTGCCATAACAGTAAGGCTTGTAACAGGTGTCTTAAGCTGATGTGATATATCAGCCAATGAATCTGCCAGATAAACCTTATCTGCTATAAGTTTTTCCTTTTGCTCAGCCAAAAGACGTGTAACCTTGTAAATTTCCGTATAAAGTATGCTTAATTCCCCTTCTGAATAATTCTTAAAATGCATATCTTCATAAAAGCTGTTAAGTTCATCATAGCTGTTAAGATTTTGCACTTTTATAAGATATTCAGAAAGCTCCTTTATTTTCATATACCTTCTTAAGGTGAATAATATGGAAATAATGATTATTAATCCTAAGAAAGCATATGCAGGGAGCTTATTCTCCTCTCCCATACATATGCCTGAACATACTGCAAATATTAAAATTGTAATAATGTATAGTATAAGTTCTTTATTTCTTGTCAATGTTTACATCCTTTTCAGACAGCATTTAAAATGCCGTTCTATTTTTATTCTATGCTTATACCAGTTCGTCAACCTTTAAGCCCTTTAAATCTGCCTCAAGTACAGCCATACTGTTTTTTATATCCTCAAGGCTTTTTTCAACATCTCCTGTCGGCTGTGTAAGTGACTTTACAGCCAAATCTGCCATTTCGCCTATATCCATGGAAGTGTTATCACCCTCACGTATAACAGCCTCCGCCCTGTCATAAGCCTCCTTTGTTCCTTCAAGCAGTGCCTCCTGTATAGCCCGTTCCTCTTTAATTTCCTGTAATTCTTCTTCTTTTTCTTCCTTTTCCTCGGCCTTCTTTTCTGCTTCTTCCTCTGCCTCTTTAAGTTTTTCATCAGCATTTTCCATGCCATTTTCTACAATCATTCCCATTATTTCTTCACCGGCAGCCTTCATTATCTCATCAGCAGATTTTTCTGCATCTGTCATGGCATGTGACTTAAGGCGTTCTATACCTATAGCTGTTATTTCCTGATTTGCCTTAATAATCTCTTTTCTTGCATCCTGCAAATTTTTTTCAGGGCCTGCCTTCTGATTATATAATTCAAGCATACGATTCTGATATTCCGAGAGATTATCCATATCAATCTGTCTGTACTGCTCCATTTCTTCTTCAGAAAACTTTACATCTAATGGATTTTTCATCATATCCCTGTATTTAAAAATAAGGTCTAATTCCTTTTGTTCCTCTGAGTCAGGCTCGATATTATACTCCTTCTTCAGCGCATCCATCTCATCATTTATGCGTTTAAGTGCATTATTGGCTTCCGCCTCTAATTCACGCATCTTTGCACATTTATCACGTCTTTCCTGAACGGATTCATCTATAGCCTTGTCACTGTCCCATGCAGATGACACCACATCCCATGCCTTTCTGCGTGCTTCCTTACGTTTTTCCTCAACAGAATCCATATTAAGATTTGAATTTCCTGCAAAGAACGTACCTGAATTATGTTTTGTATTCTTTCCCCTGCCATTTCCATTATCTATTTCTGAAACAATATTACTTTCAGAGCTTACACCATTTCCCGCATATATCGTTAAACTCATAACTGTCACCCTTTCTCTTAAGCATTCGTCTTAAACTTTAAATGCAAAGTTTTTATTTCTGCTGTCTGTCAGCAATTTCTTTTTATTATATCGTCACTTTTCTTATTTTTATTAATTAAAGCAAATAGGAAATTCCTAAAGCAGCCTGTAACCTCTTCCTCTTACTGTTTCTATAAGCTCTGTCCCGTCTGTCTCAAGCTTTCCCCGAAGTCTTTTAATATAAACAGTAAGTGTATTATCGTTTACATAATCACCTGACATATCCCAGATGCCTGATAACAGCTGGTTTCTTGATAAAACCTGTCCCCTGTTATTTACAAAGGTAAGAAACAGTCTGTATTCAAGTGCCGTAAGTTCTATCTCCCGGCCTGATTTATAAACCTTGGCACTTGTTAAATCTAAAGTAATATCATTTATCTGTATTTTATTTCCTGAATTTGTGCTGCCTGTCCTGTCATATCGGCGTAATATGGATTTTATACGTGAAATAAGCTCCCTTACCCTGAACGGCTTTGTAATATAGTCATCAGCTCCCATATCAAGCCCCATAACTACATTAACCTCCTCGTCACAGGCAGTGAGAAAAATCACAGGTATATCCGCCTGTGATTTTATTTTTCTGCATATATCATAACCGCTTCCATCAGGAAGTGTTAGGTCAAGAATGGCAAAATCAATATCCTGTATATTATTTTCAATAATTTTCATTGCACTTTTGCAGTCCTGACAGACATCCACAGCAAAGCCTTCCTGATTTAATGAATACTCTATACCGCAGCCTATGGTGGCATCGTCTTCTAAAACCAAAAACATATTTTCCTCCACAGATACATTTTTATTGTTATTCTACTATTACACAACATATTTAGACAACATTTATCCGTTATGTTCCGACTTTTACTCAACTACACTGCCAAGAACATCTCCTATCTTATCATGTATACACAAATCTGCTTTTGCATCCATAGGTGTAGCATCCCTGTTTATAAGAACAAGCTTATGTCCCATATAATAATCTACAAATCCTGCAGCAGGATATACAGTAAGTGAGGTTCCTCCCACTATAAGCATATCTGCATTTCTTATGGCAGCTATGGACTTTTCTATGATTTCACCGTCAAGACCTTCCTCGTAAAGTACTACATCTGGTTTTATTCTGCCGTGACAGCCATCTGCATCACAGTATGGAACTCCGTCGGCTTTTAAAATATAATCTGCATCAAAGAATTTACCGCATTTTTCACAATAATTCCTATGTACGCTTCCGTGAAGCTCATATACACATTTACTTCCTGCAAGCTGATGAAGTCCGTCTATATTTTGTGTAACGACAGCCTTAAGTTTTCCCTGCTCCTCAAGCTTTGCAAGTGCTTTATGGGCTTTGTTTGGCAAGGCATCCTTATATATCATCTTATCCTTATAAAATCTGTAAAACTCCTCTGTGTTACGTATATAAAAGCTATGACTTATTATGGTTTCCGGCGGATATTTATACTGCATATTGTAAAGTCCGTCCTGACTTCTGAAATCAGGTATATTACTCTCCGTAGAGACTCCCGCTCCGCCGAAAAAGACTATATTGTCTGACTGATTTATCCATTCCTTTAGCTTTTCTATGTCACTGTTTGGCATATGCTCCTCCTGTCCCGCCTACAGATATATATCATGTCCCGCAAGCTTTTCTGACAGATACTTTGTGGTATTTTCCCTTGAAAAGATGTACATATTATCATCACCTTCACCCTTACGGCATTCAAGGCTCTGTAAAATGTGTATGGTTTTTGCATTTATGGTCTTCATAAGTTCTGTATCTTCTTTGTAATTATGAACTACCATATATGGTCTTGGATGAAAATTATATGTGTAATGGTTATCCATAGTAATCCATACAAAACCGCCTACAATGATGTCCTCCAAAATCTGGCTTCTTAAGGGATCAATATCATTCTGGTCAAAGACTTCGAAAGCCATTCTTATTTCCTTATCTACCTTTGAATAATTCGGGTCATGGTTAAATCTCATCTGTCCCATTATCTGCTTAGTATTTTTGTTATAAATATCAAGATAGATAGTCGGTACGGTATGATTTTGCTTTCTGTCAATGGCACTCACCCTGAAAAATACGTTTCCTAAATGTTGTAACATACTCTTTCTCCTCTCACTTTATAGATTCTACTAACATTTGTTTAAGTATATCACAGTTTTATATAGTTGAAAACATAAAATTAAGTTTAAGACCATTTTATATAATAGGAAATTTCTAAAGCAACAGCGTGAAATTAAGAAACTAAAAATTCGCGAATGCGAATTTATAAGTGCCGCTGCCGAGCGGCACTTTTTTACCACCGGTTTTTTAATTTATTCTGCAGCTTATAAAGTGTATTCATAGCATCAATCGGCGTCATATTACCCAAATCAAGACTCTTAAGTTCCTCGATTATATCCTCATCTCTCACCGTATCGAACAGAGACATCTGGGTTAAATCCACCTCATCGAGCTTTTCTGCCTTCTTCTTTGATGAATTTGCCATCTGCCCTGCCGCAGCTATCTCCTTTGCTTTCTTTGATATATCTGCGTCAATCAGCTCACTGACTATCTCCTTTGCCCTGTTTATAACATTGTCCGGAACTCCTGCCAGCTTTGCCACCTGTATGCCGTAACTCTTGTCTGCGCCGCCCTTTACTATTTTTCTAAGGAATACAATATCGTCACCCTGCTCTTTTACGGCTATGCAGTAATTGTTTACTCCTTGCAGCATACCCTCAAGCTCTGTCATCTCGTGATAATGTGTTGCAAAAAGAGTTTTTGCTCCAAGAAGCTTTGTGTTGCTTATATGCTCAACAACAGCCCATGCTATGGAAAGACCGTCAAATGTACTTGTACCCCTGCCTATTTCATCAAGAATAAGAAGACTGTCAGATGTGGCATTTCTAAGTATATTTGCCACTTCAGTCATCTCTACCATAAAGGTTGACTGTCCGCTTGCCAGATCGTCCGATGCACCTACTCTCGTAAAAATGCGGTCACATATACCTATATTTGCACTTTCGGCAGGCACAAAGGAACCAATCTGGGCCATAAGAACGATAAGTGCCGTCTGTCTCATATATGTTGACTTTCCTGCCATATTTGGTCCTGTAATAATAGAAATTCTGTTTGAGCCATTGTCAAGATATGTGTCATTGGCCACAAACATATCATTTACAATCATTCTTTCAACAACAGGATGTCTCCCGTTTTTTATGTCAATTATACCTTTTTCATTTATCTTAGGCTTTACAAAATTATTTTTTTCCGCAACGTAAGCAAATGAAGCAAAAACATCAAGCTTTGCCACAGCCTTTGCAGTGCGCTGGATACGCTTAATATTTTCAGATATGCTGTTTCTTAGATTTCCAAACAGTTCATACTCAAGTGATGCAAGTCTGTCCTCTGCACCAAGTATGGTATCCTCCAGTTCCTTAAGTCTTGGAGTAATATATCTTTCGGCGTTTGTAAGTGTCTGCTTTCTGGTGTAATCCTCCGGCATTTCAAACTGGTTTTTATATGCATTTGTTATTTCAATACAATATCCGAAAACCTTATTATATTTTATCTTAAGATTTTTTACTCCCGTACGTTCTCTTTCCGCTGCTTCAAGGTCTGCAAGCCAGTTTTTACCCTCCGTCTTTGACAGACGTAACCTGTCTACCTCCTCATTGTAGCCGTCCTTTATAATGCCGCCATCCTTTATTGCCAAAGGCGGTTCATCTACTATGGCGCTGTCTATCATATCAGCTATGTCACTTAAATCGTCCATATCGCTGTTAATTTCATCAAAAAGATTTCCGTTACCTGATTTAAATTCCCCTAAAAGCCTTTTTATATGAGGAATCATCTGTATTGATGTCTTAAAGGCAATCATATCTCTTGGAGTAGCTGAATTATATGCTATTCTTCCTATAAGACGCTCCATATCATAAATAGGATTAAGATATTCCCTAAGCTCCTCCCTTGTAATAAGAGATTTGTTTATTTCCTCTACCGTATTCTGTCTTTTTATTATTTCTTCTTTATGAATAAGAGGCTGTTCTATATATGAGCGTAAAAGCCTTGCTCCCATGGCAGTCTTTGTCTTATCAAGCACCCAGAGAAGCGAGCCTCGCTTCTGCTTTTCCCTCAGTGTTTCCGTCAGTTCCAGATTTCTTCTGGTAGACGTATCTATAATCATATATTTACCTGTAGTATATGTGGTAATGGCAGACAGCTGTGCAAGAGATGTTTTTTGCGTTTCATTAAGATAAAGCATCAATGCTCCTGCGCATACTGAGCCTATATTGTAATCACTAAGACCAAGTCCCTCAAGACTCATAACCTTAAAATGGTCCGTAAGTGCCTTTTTGGCAGTTTCATCATCAAAATACCACGAATCAAGTGTAAATATGGAAATTCCCAATCTGTTTTTTATATCTTCAATATCTGCACCACTTACCATAAATCCGTTATTGCATATGATTTCTGATGGTGCAAATTTTGTAATCTCATCATTTAAAGTTCTAAGCGAATCTAATTCCGTAACTAAAAAATCACCGGTTGCCACATCACACACTGCCACGCCGAATTCATCCTCCATGTATACTATACACATAAGATAATTATGCTTTCCTTCATCAAGTGTCTGTGCGTTTATATTTGTTCCCGGTGTCACTACCTTTATTACTTCTCTTTTAACAAGTCCCTTGGCAAGCTTCGGATCCTCCACCTGCTCACCTATAGCTACCTTGTAGCCCTTGCTTACAAGACGGTTAAGATAAACATCGACTGCGTGATAAGGAACGCCACACATAGGTGCGCGTTCCTCCAGACCACAATCTTTACCTGTAAGTGTTAACTCTAACTCCTTTGATGCAAGAATAGCATCGTCAAAAAACATTTCATAAAAATCGCCCAATCTGTAAAAGAGTATGCAATCCTTATATTGCTCCTTTGTATCTACATATTGCTGCATCATTGGTGATAACTGTCCCACTTTAGTTCTTCCTTTCCTCAATCTTAGCTGCAAACTCTAACGCTGCATCTATATTCCTGCAGAAATGATCTTCTCCCAGTCTTTCCACATAACCATGTTTTTTCAAAACACTCATAGGCTGCTCATTGACATGTGAGAAAACAAGCTCTATGTCGTTTTTCTTACATACCTCATAAACACTTTCAAGTGTGTGCATAGCTGTCTCATCCATTGCCGGAACACTTCTCATACGAAGAATAACTATATCCTCGTCTGTGTCTCCTACAACCTCTGTCAGCTTATCGGCAGCTCCGAAAAATAATGGTCCCGTAACCTCAAATACAAGAGTATTTTTTGGAACAGACTTAAGTGAAATGTGATCCTTATCTGTAGTCTCGTGATATTCCTCATTTTCCTGGACAATTTTTTCCATATCATCCTCATACTGCCAGCCACGAATATTTGTAACATCTGACATACGCTTCATAAAAAGAAGACACGCCATTACAAGTCCTACTACAATGGCTACAACAAGATCAAAAACTACTGTCAGCACAAATGTTACAAGAAGTACTGAGGTATCGCTCTTTGGAGCTTTCTTTACAGTATTTACCACTGCTCTCCAGCCGCTCATATTATAGGCTACCATAAACAATATGGCTGCAATGGTAGGCATAGGAATAAGTGCTGCATAAGGCATAAGGAATACAAGCATAAGTAAAAGTACTACTGCGTGAACCATACCTGCCACAGGAGTTCTTCCTCCGTTTTTAATGTTTGCGGCAGTTCTTGCTATAGCTCCTGTTGCCGGAATTCCTCCAAAAAGTCCTGATGCTATATTTCCTGCTCCCTGTGCAATAAGCTCTGCATTTGAACGGTGTCTGCTTCCTATCATACCGTCAGCTACAACACATGATAAAAGTGACTCTATAGCTGCAAGAACAGCTATGGTAAATGCATCAGGAAGCAAATCACTTATCATGCCGAAGTTTACGTTTGGAATATGAAACTTAGGAAGACCTGAAAGATTGCTGTACTGGCTTCCTATTGTTGCCACATCAAGGTCTGCAAGCTTTACAACTGCACTTAAAACTATAACGGCAATAAGTGAAGGTGGTATTGTCTTATTTATCTTTGGCCATAAAATAAGTATAGCAAGTGAAGCCATACCGATAATAAGTGCCATATAATTAAATGTATCAAAACAGCCAAAAAGTGCCTTAAGCTTATCAACGGTTTCTATAGGCGAACCATGTTTTGCCGTATAGTCTGCTATGCTTACGCCAAAAAAGCTGTTTAGCTGTCCGACTAATATGGTTACGGCTATACCTGCCGTAAAGCCGGTTGTTATTGTATATGGAATAAATTTTATAAGATTTCCAAACTTTAGAAGTCCCATAATGATAAGAATTATTCCTGCCATAATGGTGGCAACTATAAGTCCGTCCATTCCGTTTTCTGCCACTATGCCTGCCACAATAGTAGCAAAGGCTGCCGTAGGGCCTGCTATCTGTACGCGGCTTCCGCCGAGAAATGATATAACAAAGCCGGCTACGATAGCCGTGTAAATTCCTATCTGTGGCTCCACTCCCGAAGCTATGGCAAGTGCTATAGACAACGGAAGTGCAATGATAGCCACGATAATTCCTGATATTACATCTTTTACAAACTGTTCTTTTGTGTATCCCTTCATTACAGTGAAGAGCTTTGGTTTATAATCGTTCACTTTCAGCTACCTCTTTATTATTTTCTCTTTTTTCTCTGGTTTGTAATCCATAATGCTGCATAGCCTATAGAGAATATGTAACCGAAAATTATGTTCTTAATGTACTCCATCTTAGATGCATCGTCAAAATCAATTGCCCACTTAAATGCTGCTTTTGCAACAGCATAAGAGCAGCCTGTCTGACCTTTTATAGCATAAATCTCTGCCATTCTCGTACCTACAAAAATAGCAACGAATGAAAATACTACACATACTACAAGACCAATAGGGTCAAAATTCTTTGATAGCTTACCGTAAATAAATACTTCACCTGCAAGAATAACTGCTCCCATAGGGAAGAATATAAGATTTAATGCAGAACCAAGTACACAGTAAAGCACAACGCCTACTACTGCTACTGCAAGTGCTGCCACAAGACCGATAACCATACTCTTAATGTCTCTTCCGTTTCCTACTGTACCCATGTTGTAGTTTACACCGTTTGAAGTGCCATTTGAATTACCGAAGTTAAATCCGTTTCCTGTTGATGGCTGATTAACATTCTGATTGTTTTCGCCGTTATTTGGCTGATTGAAATTATTATCCATATTTTCTAAATGGTAATAGAGAAAAAGTGCTTTTCGATAA
>CAMENQ010000038.1 GCA_945928585.1 uncultured Roseburia sp.
AAAATGTATGATATAATTTACAGGATTTATTTGGAAATCAAGATGAAAAACAATTTCACGAAGATTATTATGACGAAAATGGAGGTATGTGAATATGGATAATAATCAAAACAATATGTTTAACAGCCAGCCTGTAAACAATCAGCCTGCACAGCCACAGGCAAATGCATTTGGACAGCAGCCACAGCAGCAGGTATTCAATCAGCAGCCACAGCAGCAGGCAGACCCGTTTGGACAGCAGCCACAGCAGGGAGGAAACCCTTTTGGACAGCAGTTTGCACCTAAGAAACCTGTAAATTTAAGTTTAGGACTTATTTCTTTAATATGCGGGGCAGTATCACTGTTTATGGCTGTTTTAGGTTCTATCTTTGCCTGCACATGCAGTGCATCAAAGAGTTATGATGCGGTAAAGATGGCAGAAAGGATGCTTAAAGGAAAGAATGTCTATTCAACATCAGCAGTTATTGTAGTGTGTATAATTGCAGCACTGATAGCCATTGCAGCAGTTGTTCTTGCTATTAAGGCATTAAAACAGGATGCAACAGACAAGATGGCTAAAGTTGCTCTTGCATTAGGTGCATTTTCAGTACTTTACGCTGTGTTGCCTATGCTTACCGTATGCGGATATAACTGTTCATTAAGCAATAAATATGAAGATGCCATGGGAAAAGCTTTAGGCAGTTGGTTTTAATAATATTGGATTAGGAGGACATAGAAATGGATAATAATCAAAACAATGTATTTGGACAGTCACCTGTACAAAAAGCACCTGCTAAAATTAATATTATTGAGATTATTGCAGCAGCATGTGCAGGAGTAGGACTTCTTATGGTAATATTAGGTACCATTTTCACATGTACCTGCAGTGCTAAAAAAACATTTGAAGGTAGCACAGGCGAACATGGACTGTCAGCAGTATTCATAGTTACTATTTTTGGTATAATTTTTGCCATTGCAGCAGTAGTTTTAGCCATACTTGCCATCAAACAGAAGGATGCAGTAGTTAAGGCAGGAAAGATAAGCCAGATTTCATTTGTTGTTGGCTGCTTTGCCACACTGATAGGTATAATGCCATTATTTACAATATGTGGATATAACTGCTCATTAAATAATGCGGCAGAAAAAGCATCTAATACAAATTCAAGTGATTTTGACTGGGATGATATCGACTATGATGATTGGTTCTAAGGTACATATGCAGAGTGCTTGATGCGCAAAGCTCCATGACATATTGGATTGTACGTTCCGCCTTACTTGTGGTTCGTCAGAGTAGAAAACAACAGATAATAAAAATAAAACAAAAAAGAAAATGGAATTTGCCTTATGGTAGGTTCCATTTTTTAAGTAAAAGTATTTTTCCAAAAAAGAAAAAGAGGTTAAGTAAATGGATATAGCAAAGAAAATAGCAGAAGAATTAAGCATAAAACCTTCCCAGGTGGAAGCAGTCATAAAACTCATAGATGAAGGAAACACCATTCCCTTTATCGCCAGATACAGAAAGGAACAGCATGGCTCCTTAAATGATGAGGTTTTAAGAAACTTAGATGAGAGATTAAAATACCTCAGAAATCTTAATGACAGAAAGGAAGCCTGCATTGCATCCATAGAGGAGCAGGGAAAGCTGACAGATGAACTGAAAAAGCAGATAGAGGATGCAGAAACACTTGTGGCAGTAGAAGATTTGTACAGGCCATATAAGCAGAAAAAGAGGACAAGGGCAATAATCGCAAAGGAAAAAGGATTGGAGCCACTTGCAAATATTATTATGCTCCAGATGACAGATAAATCTATCGACGATGAAGCTATAGCCTTTGTATCTGAGGAGAAAGGTGTAGAAAATGTAAAAGCAGCCATAGAAGGAGCTAAGGACATTATAGCAGAGAGCATATCAGATGAGGCGGAATACAGAACTTACATTAGAAAAGCCACAGAAAATGAGGGACATATAGTTTCAACTGCAAAGGATGAAAAAGCACAGTCAGTTTATGAAATGTACTATGATTTTTCTGAACCTGTAAAGAAAATGGCAGGACACAGAACTCTTGCCATAAACAGAGGCGAAGCAGAAAAATTCCTGACGGTAAAGGTGGAAGCACCGGAGGAACGCATTTTGCAGTATCTTTATAAAAAGGTAATTGTAAGGGACAATAAAAACACAACAGATATTATTAAAGAAGCAATAGATGACAGCTACAAGAGACTTATTGCACCTGCCATTGAAAGGGAAATAAGAAATGAACTTACAGAAAAAGCAGAGGACGGTGCCATAAAGGTATTTGGAAAAAATCTTGAGCAGCTTCTTATGCAGCCGCCTATTGAAGGTCAGGTAGTGCTTGGCTGGGACCCTGCATTCAGGACAGGCTGTAAGCTTGCAGTAGTAGACGGCACGGGAAAGGTACTTGATACTCTTGTCGTATATCCTACAGAGCCTCAGAACAAAGTAAAAGAAACAAAGGAAACAGTTAAAAAGCTTATAGCAAAATACGGCATAACTCTTATTTCGGTCGGAAACGGTACTGCATCAAGAGAGTCAGAAAAAATAATAGTAGATATGTTAAAGGAAGTAAATGAAAAGCTGGAGCCTTCAAAACGTGTTCAGTATGTCATTACAAATGAAGCAGGAGCATCTGTCTACTCAGCAAGTAAGTTGGCAACAGAAGAATTTCCAAACTTTGATGTAGGACAGCGAAGTTCAACATCCATAGCACGACGTGTACAGGACCCACTGGCAGAACTTGTAAAAATAGATCCGAAATCAATCGGTGTAGGTCAGTACCAGCATGATATGAACCAGAAAAAGCTAAGTGAAGCATTAGGCGGTGTAGTAGAGGACTGCGTAAATAAAGTAGGAGTAGATTTAAACACGGCATCAGCAAGCCTTTTAGAATATATATCAGGTATATCAAAGGTAATTGCAAAAAACATAGTGGAATACAGAGAAACAAACGGACGATTCCGAGACAGGAGAGAACTTTTAAAAGTATCAAAGCTTGGTCCAAAAGCATTTGAGCAGTGTGCAGGCTTTATGCGTATAACAGACGGAAAAAACCCACTGGACAAGACAAGCGTTCATCCTGAAAGCTATGAAGCCGCCACAAAACTCCTTACAAAGCTTGGATATACAGTAGAAGCCTTAAGAGAGGGAAATCTTATCGGACTTTCTCTTTTAGTAAAGGATTACCAAAAGCTTGCAAAAGAACTAGAAATAGGAGAAATCACTCTAAAAGACATAGTAAAAGAGCTTGAAAAACCGGCAAGAGACCCAAGAGAAGAAATGCCAAAGCCAATCTTAAGAACAGATGTCCTTGATATGGAAGACTTAAAAGAAGGCATGATTCTTAAAGGAACCGTAAGAAATGTAATAGATTTCGGTGTATTTGTAGACATAGGAGTACATCAGGACGGACTTGTCCACATATCACAGATTACAGACAAATTTATAAAGCATCCATTAGAGGCAGTAAGCGTCGGAGACATAGTGGATGTAAAGGTTCTTAGCGTTGATATACCGAAGAAACGTATCAGCCTCACTATGAAAGTATAAGGAAAATATACGGAAATGGTGACCGGGTGCTTCATACGTGGTCCGATGGCGGAAAACGCAAGGAGACGGAATCACTGTATATTAAAATTCTGCCTGCTGCCGGGGAGTTATAATGTGCAAGCTGCCTGCTGACCGGTTTATATAAGCTGCAGAGTGCCGGCTGCGGGGAGATAGGCCCTGTATATTATGTTTCGCAAACGAGGTAACGCTCCGATGAACTAACTTCCAACGTGTGCTAAGACGTTCAGGAAAGCCTTCACGCCTAAGCACACGTAGGAAGTGGATTTCATCTCCGCTAAAAGCACCTCTGAATTGTTTGCGAAACATAATATACAGGGCCTCTCTCCCCGCAGCAGGCACTCCGCAGCTTATATAAACCGGTCAGCAGGCAGCTTGCACATTATAACTCCCCGGCAGCAGGCAGAACCTCTAATTTACACTTTCTACAACTTCATCTTAAGAAGCGTACTAATTTTCTTATAAATCAGGAACACCACCAGCGATACAAGTCCGAACTTTATTAAATTAAGCGGTGTAACAGCCAGCAGAATAAATGTAAACATACCATTTATCGCAGAATTAACCTCCGTACCCATAGCTATAAGTGCATCCACAGGCATACCACCGTAAAGCACCGCGAATGCAGGCAGAAGAATAAAAGCATTTGTAAACATACCAAGACATGTAGAAATAAGTGTACCACTAACCATACCTATAACTGCACGCTTTCTTGTCTTATGTTTCTGGTAAATAATAGAAGCAGGAATAACAAAAGCACAGCCTACAACGAAGTTTGCAAATTCACCTACAAATGCAGTAGATGTAGGATGAATTATAAGCTTAATCAGTATCTTTACTGCTTCTGATGCGGCAGCAGATGCAGGTCCTAAAAGAAATCCGCATATAAGTACAGGAACTTCACTGAAATCAATCTTATAAAAAGATGGTGCAAAAAACAGTGGAATTTCAAGATACATAAGCACAGCTGCAAGAGCTGAAAAAGCACCTATAACAGTGACCTTTTTTGTTCTGCCTATAACAGGAGCATTTGGATTGTTTTTGCGGTAGCTTCTGTCAGCAATTATGGCAAGAGCAAACAAAGCCACTACGAACACAACTACAGCTATCACAAAGCCGATCTCGTTTTCCATTGCATGGGAAAAATTGTTTAACAGTTCTTTTAATTTTGACATATCGTCTTCCTTTCCTTGCGTTAAACGCAATATGTATTAGTTTAAGATGCTTTTAGGAAAATTCAACGAAAAAAAGCCCCGGCAAAAGCGGGGCAGATTATTTGAAAATAAATGGAAAATTTTTGTTTATATGAAAGCTTATATTAATAAAAGCTTTACTTACACTGCAAAGCAGCTAATTGTGATTATGGGTAAACACAAATATATAAATATTAATTGTATCATCATAATCAGTTTGTTTTTTATGATTTCCACATCTTCTTTCATCCAGACTTTACTGTTGGTTTTGGAGTTTCACCAAATCAGCTGTGTGCATAATGTATACCATAAAAAATATATAATATACATAATGTATACAGGTCGCGGACTATACCGCCAGTCGGGAATTTCACCCTGCCCCGAAGAATTTTCGCTATGTAAAATTGAATTGTAATATAAAATTTAGTTCATAAATCATATTACGCATTAGAATATACTACGTGACAAAATTATTGTCAAGACTGATTTCCTAAGATTGACATTAAAGGTTCAAATGGGTATAATCTACAGGAAGGCAATGAGTAGCACTAAAGCTAACGAAAGGACAAAAAAATGGAAATAAAATTAAGTGTAAACCTTACAGCAAAAGAAATGTTCAACTTTATGATGAAGCACACATACAGCAGCATGAGCGGCTATATTGGACTTGTTTTAAGTGCCTGTGCTCTTGTGGGCTTTGTTATGACAGTGACAAATCCTGCCGTAAATACAGCGTACAAAATAGTTCTTCTTTTAACGGCACTTTTATTTACCGTAATCCAGCCGTTGACATTATATTCAAAATCAAAAAAACAGGTAAAGCAGAACGAAAATATAAACAAGCCTATGGAATATAAATTTACAGATGCCATGATACAGATAAGTCAGGGAGAGGACCACGTAGAATATGAGTGGAACCAGCTTATAAAGGTAACATCATCAAAACTCTGCATATTCTTATATGTATCAAAGTACAGGGCATTTATTATACCAAGAAGAGTGTTTGGAGACGGAGAGATGGAAAAGCTTCGTGATATGATTAAGAAAAATGCAACAGGTGCAAAAAGCATTATTTTTGGAAGGATAAATTAATGGAAAATCAGATAAAAATAATTGACAGCTTTTCATGGGAGGATACCTATAAATTGGGTGAAGAACTGGGAAAAGCCGTAAATAAGGGAACCATCCTATGCCTTAATGGAGACTTGGGTGTAGGAAAGACTGTGTTTACACAGGGGTTTGCAAAGGGACTTGGCATTGAAGAACCTATAAACAGTCCCACCTTTACCATTGTACAGGAATATCACACGGGAAGACTGCCACTTTATCATTTTGATGTTTACAGAATAGGTGATGTATCTGAAATGGACGATATCGGATATGAAGACTATTTTTTGGGAGACGGAGTATGTCTTATAGAATGGGCCAGCCTCATAGATGAAATAATTCCATATGATGCTGTTTCAGTCACTATAGAAAAAGAATTGGAGAAGGGCTTTGATTATCGGCGTATAACCATTAAAGGCTTAAATAAAGACAGACCTTAAAAATTATTATTAGGACAAAGAGGTTTAAATGGAGGACAATATGAACATATTAGCCATAGAGACATCCTCACTTGTGGCATCAGCAGCCATAGTGTCTGATGATATAATGATAGCAGAATATACCATGAATTACAAAAAGACACATTCACAGACACTGCTGCCTATGATTGACGAGATTTGCAGGATGACAGAGTACGACATAAACAATATAGATTATATAGCTGTATCGGCAGGTCCCGGCTCATTTACAGGCCTTAGAATAGGAAGTGCAACGGCAAAGGGACTTGGACTGGCTCTTGACAAGCCATTGGTTCATGTGCCGACAGTAGAAGCGATGGCGTATAATATATACGACACATCTTCACTCATATGTCCTATTATGGATGCCAGAAGAAATCAGGTATATACCGGTATATACAGAAATAATAAAGGAAACGTGGAAACGGTAAGGGAGCAGTGTGCCATATCCGTAGATGAACTTATAGCTTCATTAAATTCTTTAAAAAATGAAGTTATTTTTATGGGTGATGGTGTGCCGGTTTTTGCCGATATAATAAATGAGAAGCTTGAAGTGCCTCACACCTTTGCTTCTGCACATTTAAACAGACAGAGGGCAGGTGCGGTTGCACAGGCAGCGAAGAAATATATTGCCAGGGGAAAAACAGAGACGGCAGCAGAGCACAGACCGGATTACTTAAGACTTTCACAGGCTGAAAGAGAGCTTGAGGAAAAGAACAGGAGTACAAATAATTGAGCATAGTTATAAAGCCAATGACAAAGGAGCATATTCCGCAGGTAGTAAAAATAGAAGAACAGTCATTTTCCATACCATGGTCAGAAAATGCCTTTTTAGAATCTTTTTCCTATGACCATGCATTGTTTTTAGTAGCATTGGATGAGTCTTGTAAACAGTCAGATGAGGAAGATACGGTAGCGGGCTACATAGGAATGTATAAGGTCTTTAACGAAGGGGATATTACTAATATTGCAGTAAGTCCGGAGTATAGGGGTAAGGGAATCGGATTAGCCCTGATGAATGAAATAAAGGAGCTTGCAATAGGGAAAAATATAGAAACCCTTATTTTGGAGGTCAGAGAAAGCAACAGCACAGCGATTAATCTGTATGAAAAGGTTGGTTTTAACCGTGCAGGCATAAGAAAAAATTTTTACGAAAAGCCGGTGGAAAATGCCATAGTAATGTATATGCAACTATTACCATTGTAAAAAAACAAAGCTTCATATATACTGTTGCTAACAGACATCAACATATATACCACCAAAATTTAATGGAGGCTGATATGAGAAGATACGAAAAGGGCGACAGTAACAATGTGGTTCAGGCTATGTGTAATATGTGCGGCAGAGAAATTAAAATACAAAACGGACTTGTGCTTGACGGAGTATTATCCATTGAATATAAATGGGGTTACTTCTCAGATTTTGACGGACAGACACACAGCTTTGATATTTGTCAGGAGTGCTATAAAAAACTTGAAAAAAGCTTTGTAATTCCTATTGATAAAGAAAATACAAACGAAATGCTATAAAAAAGCGATATTTAACCGCAGAAACGAGGAAAAGATGTTAGATGTTTGTTTGCTTGGAACAAGCGGCATGATGCCACTTCCAAAAAGATGGCTGACAGCCCTGATGACAAGATATAATGGAAGCAGTCTGCTTATAGACTGCGGAGAGGGAACACAGCTTGCCATAAAGGAGCAGGGGTGGAGCTTCAATCCTATAGATATTATATGCTTTACCCATTATCATGGAGATCATATAAGCGGACTTCCGGGACTGCTTCTGACTATGGGTAATGCAGACAGGAGAGAGCCGGTGACTATGATAGGTCCAAAGGGACTTGAGAGAGTAGTAAATTCACTGAGAGTAATAGCCCCTGAGCTTCCCTTTGAAATAAAATTTATTGAGATAACAGAACCGGAACAGACTATATATATAAAAGGCTACAAAATTCATGCCTTTAAGGTATTGCACAATATCCTGTGTTACGGTTATAATATAGAAATAGAAAGAAATGGAAAATTCCTTCTGGAAAAGGCAGAGGGCTTAAATATACCAAAAATGCACTGGAATATGCTTCAAAAGGGTGAAAACGTAGAATATGAAGGCGAAATATATACACCTGATATGGTTTTAGGTGAACGGAGGAAAGGCATAAAACTGACATATTGTACCGATTCAAGACCTGTCCCGCTTATTGCACAAAAAGCAAAGGATGCAGACTTGTTTATATGTGAGGGAATGTACGGAGAAAAGGACAAACAGGCAAAGGCAAAAGAATATAAGCATATGACCTTCCATGAGGCAGCAGAACTTGGAAAAGAAGCGAAGCCGAAGGAGATGTGGCTTACACATTACAGCCCGTCCCTTATTCGTCCGGAAGAGTATATGAAGGAAATAAGAGAGATATATGAAAATATATATCCCGGTAAAGACGGAAAAACCATCACCCTTAAGTTTGAGGAGGAATAACTTACAGGTATAAACAGAAAGGCTGGTGAAGAAAATGAAAAAATTAAAGTATTTAATGACACTTGCACTGATACTTGTACTGGGACTGCTCATATATTATTATGTGGTAAATAAAGAAGACAAAAATTCAGATAACTCAGAAAATGCAACAGTGTCACTGGTAGAAAAAAATATGGCAAAGGATTTGGATAATAATTATCCAAAGTCAGCCAGAGAAGTTGTATCATATTTTACAAGTATTCAGGAATGTTATTACAATGAAGATGTAAATGAAGATAAACTGGTACAGCTTGCATATCAGGCAATGAAACTCTTTGATGATAAGCTTGTAGATGCAAATCCATTTGATACCTATTATGCTGATTTGACAAAGGAAATTAAAGAATACAAAGCACAGGGAAAAACTATATCAAAAATAATTTTAGATAAGTCTTCTGACATTGAATATTCAGAAACTGACGGAGTGAAGTATGCAAAGATGAACTGTATCTATTATTTAAAAACCTCAAAGGGAACTGATAAGGTAACAGAGACATATGCTCTAAGGTGTGATGATGCGGGTAATTGGAAGATACTTGGATGGCAGTTATATGAACCAAGTGAATATGAATAAGAACATATGGTAGGAGTGAATAGTGTAAAAAAATGAGCTATGTGGCTCATTTTTTACACGTTCATTTGTGCTGAGCGTAAAAAGCAGAATGATACCAGAGCGTAAAAAGCAGAATGTAAGAGCGAATTTGAGATTTGCCCGCCCGTCGGGTTCACCGGAATGGAGATTATTAATTATGGAAGAAAAAAAAGATATATTTATACTGGCTATAGAAAGCTCCTGTGATGAGACAGCAGCTTCAGTAGTAAAAAACGGCAGGACAATTTTATCAAATGTTATCTCATCACAGATAGCCTTACATACACAATATGGTGGTGTAGTTCCTGAAATTGCCTCAAGAAAGCATATAGAAAATATAAATGGAGTTATAGAAGAAGCCCTGGCGGAAGCGGAGGTTACTTTAGATGACGTTGATGCCATAGGTGTGACATATGGTCCAGGACTTGTTGGAGCACTTCTTGTAGGCGTGGCAGAAGCAAAGGCAATAGCATTTGCAAAAAAGAAGCCTCTTGTGGGAGTGCATCATATAGAAGGACATATTTCTGCAAATTATATAGAAAACAAAGAATTGGAGCCGCCATTTATATGCCTTGTTGTATCCGGAGGACATACACATCTTGTAGTAGTAAATGATTACGGTGACTATAAGGTTATAGGCAGAACAAGGGATGATGCGGCAGGAGAAGCCTTTGATAAAGTTGCAAGAGCCATAGGACTTGGATATCCGGGAGGCCCTAAAATAGACAAATTGTCAAAAGAAGGAAACCCTGATGCCATAAAATTCCCTATAGCTAAAGTAAATGATGCACCACTGGATTTTAGCTTCAGTGGACTTAAGTCTGCTGTTTTAAATCACATAAATATGTGTCAGATGAAAAATATAGAAATAAATGCAGCAGATATAGCAGCATCCTTCCAAAAATCAGTAGTTGATGTACTTGTGGCACATGGAATGGAAGCCTGCAAAATGTATGGCATAAAGAAATTTGCCATAGCAGGAGGAGTAGCATCAAATTCAGCAATAAGAGAAGCATTTATAGCCGAATGTAAAAAAAGAAAAATAGAGTTTTATCATCCTTCACCTATATTCTGCACAGACAATGCAGCTATGATAGGCGTGGCCGCGTACTATGAATACATAAAAGGTGTCAGACATGGCTATGATTTAAATGCCGTCCCCGGTTTAAAACTGGGAGAGCGCCTGTAGCCGGAACATCAAGGAGTTAAAATTTTAAGCACAAACTTTTTGCATACAGAAAACGTGTGCAGAAAAGAGGAGAATTATGAGGACTACAGCAGTTATATTATCCGGTGGAAAAGGAAAACGAATGGGAACCGCATTAAGCAAGCAGTATCTTGAACTTGAGGGACATCCCGTTTTATATTATGCATTAAAAACATTTGAAAAGTCGTCTGTAGATAATATTGTAATAGTATGCGGAGAAGGAGACGAAACATATATAAGGGAAAATATTACAGACAAATACAATATAAAAAAAATATCAGCCATAGTAACAGGCGGAAAAGAACGATACAATTCCGTATACAACGGCTTAAAGGCAATAGAAGAAAAAAACATACCTACAGATATAGTGCTTATACACGATGGTGCAAGAGCGTTTATTACTGTTGAAACCATAGAACAGCTTATAAAATGCTGTGAGACGGAAAAAGCCTGTGTGGCAGCAGTAAGAGTAAAGGATACCATAAAAATATCAGATGAAGAAGGCTGTATAAAGGAAACCATGCCAAGAGAAAACCTTTGGCAGATACAGACGCCACAGACGTTTGAATATAGTCTTATAAAGAAAGCATATGATTATGTGTTATCAGGAGACACCTCAGGAATAACAGATGATGCTATGGTTTTGGAAAAATACTGTGACCAGAAGATTAAACTGGTAGAAGCCTCCTACAACAATATTAAAATAACTACACCGGAGGATATGATATTTGGAAAGGCTATCATAGATAGCTATATTTTACAACAGACAGATGAAGATTAATATGCATTAGCATTAAATGAAACACAGAAACTATAATATGAGCCTGCATCAAAAACAAAATATTGTAGATTGAGGGTGTAAAAAACACCACATATTGTGGAAAGAAAAAAATATAAAAAAATTAAAAAAAGTTGTTGACATATCTCTTTTATAGTGATATTATATTTCTTGCTGACGGCGAGATAACAAGTCGGCAGGAACATTACAACAGGATAATGAAACCTTTGGAGAGGTATCGAAGTGGTCATAACGAGGCGGTCTTGAAAACCGTTTGTCCGCA
>CAMENQ010000039.1 GCA_945928585.1 uncultured Roseburia sp.
CCTCTTTATATTCCTTCATAACGGTATCATAAGGATTTGACAGCTTAAGCGAAACCTTTTTTCCCATTTTATTTGAGACACCCTGCAAATACTCTGTCAGCTGTTCCTCATCATCTGCATAAATGTAGCATTTTCCCATATATGCAATGATTTCAGGCATAATATACTGCTGTGCATCATCTGCTATAATCAGCTCAACATTCATTTTATCTGTCAGTTCATCCTCGTAATATCCTACGATTGTATATTCGCTTCCCGTCTTAATGGTCTTTGTATATGTATACTGTGAATAATTATCTCTAAGTGCCACGCATTCCTCATATGTAGATACGCCATATTCCTCTGTCATAGTCTTAAATGTATCATCAATTAGTTTCTGGTCCTTTTCAAGCATTTCGTCCCAAAAATCTAACATTTCTTTATCTGTATAGCCATTTTCAACATTTCCCTTTACCCTCTCATATGTCTCCTTATCAGTTTCATAATTAGACACAGCTGCCTCATACATATATATCTTTGAATATGCCGTCTGAGCATATACTGAGTAGTTTGACAGAAACTCCGTCTTGCTTACAAGTGCCTCATAGCGCTCCTTTTCTTCGTCATAACCCGGTTCCTTTCCCGTATAACTGCTGCCATACTCCTCCATAAACCGGCTGTATGTCAAATATTTGCTCATATGGTTGCCTGTTGCCGATATCATATCCTTTTCGATATAAACATCCATCTGTTCTGTCTCACATATACCTGAAATCTTTAATGTTAAGCCATTGGCAGTAGAGACCTCCTTGCCGACAAAATGCTGTATACTGTTTATAACATTTGAAAGCTCGTTTGAATTTTCTATATACTGCTCTAAAACCCATCTGTCAATAACTATCTCATCCGGTTTTTTTGGCATTTCTCCATATATAAGACTGTCCTCAGGCAGCTTATCCAATGGTACAAAGGAATAGTTTACTATAGGTATCTGTACATTTTCCAGCTGCGTAAATCCTGAATATGTATACATAAGAGTTGTTTCAGGGTTCATCACCATCATATCATAAATTACATTATCATCCTTAATATAATTCATAACCTTCTGCTTCTGCGAAATAAACTCCGATGACGAAATCATATCTCCTTTTTCCATTACAAGTTCGTAATAATGTGAATCGGTAGATACTACCTCCTCCTCATGTACAGCTATAATTGTCATAATATCCTGTATTGCAAGCACCATCATAATCGACATGGCTAAAAGGGAAATAACAAGAAATATCTGTCTCTTGCCCATTGCCTTAATATTTGAAAGTGCTATTGCCCTTATTTCCTTAAAGCTAAGCTTCGGCTTCTTGGCATATTCAAGCTCGCTTAAGGAATAATCCATTTCTTCCACATCCGTCATTTCTATAACAGGCTTTGTTCCCTCTAAAACCTTCTTCTCCGAATCTGCCGTAAGAACCTCTATATTTTTTGCTTCACCAAGGGAAATATATATTTTTCCATTGTCACATATTATTTTTAAATCTATCTGTGGCTTCTGTCCGTTGTCATAGACCTCCACATCTACATTGTCATCTGACAAAGCTCTTTTTTCATATTCACCCAGATATAAATTTGTATCCTCTACATAGCTGTATACACCTGAGCTTGTTTTCTCCTTATCATCCATTATCCTTCCGTCAGATATCCATAATATTCTGTCAGCAAAGAAATCCGCAATGGACTTTTCGTGAGTAACTACTACTACAAGACATTTTTTGGATATTTTCTTTAAAACACCCATTATACGCATTGTGTTGGCCTCATCAAGGTTTCCCGTAGGCTCATCTGCAAATATAACTTTTGGTGATTTTGCCAACGCTCTGGCTATGGCGATTCTCTGCTGCTGTCCTCCCGAAAGCTGTGATATAAGCCTCTTTTTATACCTCCACATATCTACCGCCTTAAGGACATAATCTATTCTTTCTTCCTTTTCCTCGTCAGAAATATTATACAAACCCAAGGCAAGCATCAGATTATACTCTACTGTTCTGTCCTGAAGAAGATAATAGTTCTGAAAAATATATCCGAACTTTTCGTTTCTCACCCTCTCCTGATTTGCATCACCGTATTTTTTTATTTCCACTCCATCTACATCTATTATACCATTTTCAAAATCATCAAGACCGCTTATGGTATTCATAAGTGTAGTTTTACCTGAACCGCTTTCTCCAAGTATACATATAAGCCCTGTGTCCGGAAGCTCAATAGTCGTATCGTTTATAACATGCAGTTCATGTGATTTGCCCTTATTGTAATATTTATTTAATCCTTTAATTTTTATCATAACGCTAACCCTGCCTCTCCATTAATCGTTCTTAAGTGATGTAAGCCTGAATCTTTTGCTTAAATATCTGTTGTAAACTTTACCTGTCACTATCGCCATAGCCACATTTATAACTGCGACTCCTATATAATGCTGCACTCTCATATATTTCATAACATCACTTATGAGAGGTACCTTAAGCTCATTGCAGACAATACCTGCTATAATGACTAAAATATCAGCCACAAGAGTAAGTGTAATAAGCTCGTAGTAATTCATTTGTTTTGCCATTTTCTGTTTCATTCCGAGAGATTTCAAAATAAGAAAATCTCCTTTTTTAAGTCTCATCAAAAGATAAATTACTAGTACGTCAAGAACAAATATAATCATAATCACTGCCACGCAGACAAAAAGCATCACAAGTCTTTCTGACACAAGGTCCGGGTCATATTCCACAGAGCTTACACGAAGAACACTTATAGCCTCATAGCCATTGTCATAAAGCTCATCTATAACTCTGTCAGTATATGCGTAATCCTCTATATACACAGACGACTGTAATGTCTCCATTTCTCCTAATATCTGGCAATACAATTCTTCACTTACCTCAACTACATTTTCATTGCACATAGTCCCTTCTGACAATACAGTGACCGGTATATTTTTCATCTCATTTTTATTGTCTGTGCCTATGCTTAAGCTTCCTTCCGGCAGAAGTGTCTTATACCAAATATAATCACCTTTGTCCTCTCCATCAGGAATTAATGTATTTACAATACCGGCAGACATTCTTACCTGATTGCCTGTAAGTCCTTCTCCTATTACAAGCACACATGCTTTGGTCTGTCTCTTGTCTGTCACCACATCCTTGACATTTTCATCTTTGTAATCTTTATTATCATGTATTGTTATTTCATACTTCATATAGCCTATATCTGCTGCCTTATCCATACCGGCAGTAAATTCTTCCGAAAAATATATCTGGTCTGTTTCTTCCTTAAGTATGCCTGTCACAGTAAATTCTGCCCCTGCATAATATTCATTACGCCAATCATTATCACTGATATATATGTTAATTTTTTCCCCAAGTCTACTGTCATCTTTATCATATAATGCTATTTCATATCTGCTCTCAGGCAACTTTCCGTAGCTTAAATCTTCATCAGTCAGACCATATGATGACCTTAAAAAATTCTCATAATTAAGCTTTTCTATATCTATCTGCTTTGTAACGGCTCCCACGTTATAATTCAATTTATAATCAGTATCTTTCTCTGCAAAATAATTACAGTCTCCTGCATGGTCATATTTATCTGCGGTCGTTACCTTAGATATGTTCAGTATCTTTTCATAATCCTCATCCTGAAGCTGCTTTCCGTCAAGACGTTTCACCATAATTCTGTCATCAGTAACATTTTCAAATGCATCATAGCTGCATATTTTCGTTTTCGTATCATCAATATTACTTACAAAATATCCCATAAAGACAAGTGTGGCCATAGCGGATATCAATATAAAAAGCAATATAAAAAAGCTTCTGTGGGGCTGTGCAAGCCTGTTCATATGCACAAACCGTCTGGCTGTTCCAAATGTCTTTGCAGCCTCCTTTTCCTCATGTACATCTTTCTCAAAATCAGACTGAAAATCATTGTCTTCATACAGTTTTTCATCTATTTTTAAGTCCTCGACCACTTCACCGTCAAACAGTCTTATCTTTCTTGTTACATAAGGCTCTGCCTGTTCATAATTATGTGTAACTACAATAACAAGCTTGTTTTCCTCTGAAAGCTGATGAAGTAACGCCATTACTGCCTCTCCGTTTTCTACATCAAGATTGCCTGTAGGCTCATCTGCTATAATAATATCTGTATTTTTTGCTAATGCCCTGGCTATTCCCAAACGCTGCTTCTGACCGCTTGACATATGTGACGCTTTATTATGGGCCTGCTTTTTAAGACCTACCTTATCCAGAATCTCTAATGCTTTCCTTTTCCTCTCTTTCTTAGACCTCCTTGTCTCATCATTCTCACATATCATCATAACGGACTCTACGTTCTGTAGAGCCGTATAGCTGTCAATAAGATTGTATGACTGATAAATAAAGCTTATATTGTTTTTTCTGTAAAGCTCCCAGTCACTTTCATCATAATATGAGGTTTCCATGCCCTTAAAAAACATCTCCCCCTCTTCATATGTATCCATACCGCTTATAAGATTTATAAGTGTAGATTTTCCGCTTCCGCTTTTACCTGTAATTGCTACAAATTCACCCTTTTTAAATTCCAGATTGATGTCCTTAAGTGCTAAAGTAACTGATTTGTCAGTATAGTAATATTTCGATATTTCCTTTAGCTTTATCAATGAAATTCACTCCTTCCCTTTTTGTTTGTATTGCAAAATACCAACCCTTTAATTCATTAACATGCCAACCCGTTTTTGGCACAATACTTTCATATGATACCATAATCTTTGTAACATTTCTACATACATAATATTAAATAAAGTTAATTTTTGGGCATTTTAACAATATGCACATCCAATATACGAATTCAGATTAAAAAAAATCTCAAAAAATGGAAGTCCCACTAAGAAAATTTTCTTAGTGGGACTTCCATTAAAAATTCACATTACACCGGATGCAAGGTCTTTTTATAAAACTCCCATACCTTCCAATAATGTCTTAAGTCCGATAAGCATAAGAATAATTCCACCTGCCAGTTCTGCCTTTGATTTATATCTGGTGCCAAAAAGACTTCCTATCTTTACTCCTGCTGCCGAAAATATAAATGTAACACACCCTATAAAAGCAACTGCTGCCACAATGTTTACTTTAAGAAACGCAAATGATACGCCTACTGCCAGCGCATCTATGCTGGTTGCTATTGCCATCATAAGCATAGTCTTTACATCCATTCCGCCATCCACTTCTTCGTCCTCTCCAAAGCTTTCTTTTATCATATTGCCTCCAATAATAAGAAGAAGTATAAATGCAACCCAATGAGAATATTTACTTACTATGTCTGCGAAAAAGCTTCCGAGTAAATATCCGATAAGAGGCATAAGTGCCTGAAAGCCTCCAAACCATGCTCCTGCTATAGCCATATGCTTTGGTTTTATTTTTCCAAGTGACAAACCCTTGCATATGGATACTGCAAATGCATCCATTGAAAGTCCCACTGCTAAGATAAAAAGTTCTAAAATTCCCATATTTTTTTCTCTACCCCTATCTACCCATCAAAGCCTGCTTTTTAAAGAAATCATCTATATACTTTACGATTTCCGCCGGCTCCTGCGTCTTTAAAAGGTAGCCTGCAGGACTTAATGACATTACATTAATTATGCTGTCCCTGTCACTCTTGCTTGTAAGGAATATTACAGGAACATCTGCATATTCCGACTCACTTCTTATCATTTCCAGTACCTGTTTTCCGTCGCACACAGGCATCTCATAATCAAGAAGTATCAAATCAGGACTGTTAAGTGCCAGATACTTTAATGCCATAGCTCCTGAATTCGCCAGTATAACCTGATACTTATCCTCCAGCCAGCCCTTTACGTTTCTAAGCATGGCTCCTGAATCATCTACCACAAGTACCTTCTTTTTACTCTGCTTTCCATAATTTTTTATGTATGTATCTATGCCCTCTGCCAGTTCATTTACATTTACCGGTCTTACAAACTCCTGCTTTATTATATCACTTGTCACTATCTTTTTTATATCTTCTATTTCACCGTGATTGCCCACTATAAACACAGGGGTACCGTCCTCCATTACCTTATCCTTTATGTAGTGTAAAGGCTGCTGTTTTTCGGCCATATCCTCATCAGTATATATCAATACACCACTTATCGGCTCTGTCACCCTGCTGATGGCATTTACATCTGCCTTTACAAACAGAAATTCATATCCCATTTCTTTCATTTTTTCCTTAAGTGATACTAAAAGTATACCCTCTGCTTCTGATATAACAAGTATGTTTTCCATGATATAAATCCTCCAACCTTTTATGTATTTTCAAGTATGGTTATCATTTTTTCGGTAGTATCCAAAACTTCTTCCATCGCCACATCTGCCACATATGCCCTCAGCTCATCCATCACAGGCTTACATTCCTGTGGAAGCTTATAGCCGTCAAGTTCCTTTAATGCCATATCTGCACTGTCTAAATCAAAAGCATTTATGGCTTCATTTATGCTTTTCAAGAGTTCGATAAGTGTGACTGTATCCGTTTCTTTTTTATCTTCATCCTGCATGCCATATGGTTTAAGAATATCCTTGTAGCTTCGATATAATTGAAGTACGGGAGGTGTCTTTCTTTCAAGCGCCTCTGTATTTTCTTCATTTCCAAGTCTTTCAAGTTCAAGGAACATATCTGAAAGTTCCAGTGCTCCTATCATACGGGCTGTATTTTTAAGAGCATGTACTTCTATAGTATAGTCTCTTATCATACCGTCCGCAAGACATTTTTCTATCTTGTTTGCTTTCATATCTATAAGCTTATAGAAGTCACCAAGAAGATTTATAAAAAGCTCTTTTGTGCCGGAATATTTTATGCCGGCAGCTATATCTATGCCATCCATAGGCTTTATGTCGCTTATGTCTTCTGTATTTGTGTCTGCCACTATTCGTTCTGTCTGCTTTCTTATATAATCCTTCGGAAGCCACGTTTTAAGTTTGTTGCATATTTCTTTCATTTCTATAGGTTTGGCTACAAAGTCATTCATTCCCGCTTTAATGAAGGTTTCCTTTGCCCCTACTACTGCATTTGCCGTAAGTGCTATTATAGGAACATTTTTAAAGTAGTCTCCCTCCATCTTTCTAATAAACATTGTAGTTTCCACACCATCCATAACCGGCATCATATGGTCCATAAATATAAGGTCATAGCGGTTTTCATCTATCATTTTAATAGCATCCTTACCACTTTCTGCCGTATCCATCTTCATACCGATAGGCTGCAAAAGACCTGTCGCTACCTTAAGGTTCATCTCATTGTCATCAACTATAAGTATATGTGCATCAGGTGCCGTAAAGTTTATAAAATCATCTGTTTCCAAAAATCCAATCTGCTTTTCATGATTTATTACCTGACAGAAATTTAGTGTATATAACGGCTTATTTACTACCGTAGCACTTTGGTCATTGTGATTTTCCTTCATCGGATTCTGCATTATAACTAATTGAGTATCACCTGATCTTTTACCTAAATATGACTTAATCTCATACTTTACTGCATCTAAATCGGTAAAGAAATAATCTACAGGTATATTCTCCTCATATACCTTACTGTGTTCTATATATGTAAAGCCGTAGCTTTCCGTCAGCGTTTTCAGGCTGTCTAACAGATATTTTTCCTTTGAATATCCGCTTATGGTTATATTTTTTCCATTTATCTTTTCTTCCTTTATCTGCGCTGCCTTTTCGCTGTTAATGATTTTTTGTTTTACGGTGAAGAAAAATTCACTTCCCTCTCCATAAGTGCTCCTGACATCTATGGTGCCTCCCATCAGTTCCACCAGCTGTTTTGATATGGAAAGTCCAAGACCGGTACCCTCCTTATTATGATTTTTCTTTAGGTCAACCTGCCTGAATGCGCCAAACAGTCTGCCTATATCTTCCTCCCTTATACCCTGACCGGTATCCTTTACTGATATAAAAAGTTCTATATTGTCACCATCAATTTTATTTACCTTTATATTAAGCTTTACATAACCTTCTTCGGTAAACTTAATGGCATTATTTACAATATTTATAATAATCTGACGCAATCTCAGACTGTCTCCATAAAGCTTTACAGGGAGTTCCTTATCTATGTCATATAGAAGTTCCACCTTCTTTTCACCTATTCTTGTTAAGAATATCATACTAAGGTCACTGAGCATGCTCATAGGCTCATATTCATCCTCTACTATAGACATTTTCCCCGACTCTATCTTAGAGAAATCCAATATATCATTTATTATGTTAAGTAGTGCATTTCCTGAGTTTTTTATATTAATAAGATATCCCTTTTCCTGAGGCGGAAGTTCACTTCTTAGAAGTATCTCCGTCATTCCAACTATGGCATTCATTGGTGTTCTTATTTCATGGGACATATTTGATATAAATGTAGACTTTGCCCTGTTTGCATCCTCTGCTTTGGTTTTGGCCTCTGACAATTCCTCCACCATATTATGCTGCTCTGTCACATCTATAAGTACAAGACAATAGCCCTCTGTCTTTTCCTCTGTTTCTATTATTTTTCGGGTAAGCTTTCCCTTCTTATTTACAGTCTGTTTTAAATCCTTTACCACCCTTACATAAAAGTGTTCGTTATACATTACTTCCTTTTCTTCTGACACAATTATATTATACAATTCATCTGATATTTTTCTATTTCTTGCCTTTCCAACTAAATCCGGAAAAAGTTTTCTGGCATATTCATTTGAATCAAGATATCCATAAGCACTGTCCACAATAACAAATGCATCATCTACATGCTCAAATGCCCACATACGTCCCTGATCTGCTACATTAAAAAGTTCTCCTTTTAACATACTTAGTATAAGACTAAATATTACACCCGATGTACATAAAGGCATAATATCATAATGAGGATTAAATTTTATGGAAACAACTGTTGCCAAAATAACTACTGCCTGTACTATAACCAGACTTAACAGATTATTGCGCTCCGTTTTCGCCTGGGTTCTTAACAATTTATATATGGTACATAAAAGAAGTATAAATAATATGCTTCCCACTATTCCATATTTTATATAGTATAAATAACCTCCCTCCAGCTGTATAAAATGAATACCTACCATATCATTCATATTCAGCTGCATGTCATTAAAAACCATACCATGATAATTATCCTGCCACAATATGGCTACTTCTACAGACTCAAAAATTATCCACATAACATATATTATCCTTGGACAAAAAATCCTAAGATACGAAAGAATAAACAAAATAAAGAAAAAGTAAAATAATGCACTTCCAAAATATTGTATTTTTAATGCTATCATTGCCTCAGCATCCACCACTGCCGTCAATATCATATAATAGCATACATTTACAATAAGACATGATACATTGGCAAGCAGAAGGTATGCTGATGCCTTACTCTGCTCTTTTCCTAAAAGCACCACTATTCCGATAAGGGGTATAATAATGCCTGCTACCTGCAGTGTAATTAAAAAGCCCTTAAGAATAAACATTCCATCCATAATTCTTCCTCCTGCCTGTGTTTTATCTGTCCCCGTTATCCTTTATGGCATCCGGTATAAATTTTTTAAACAGTCTTTCCATCTGCCTGAAATTTATAGGCTTACCCAAAAACTCATCAAAGCCTTCATTCAGCAGCTGTTCTCTCATACCACTTACTGTATTGGCTGTAAGTATAATTATCTTGCTTTCACCGCCGCTTCTATAGTAATCATCTAACTTTCTTATCTCTTTCATAGCTTCTATACCATTCATCTGCGGCATCATCTGATCCATAAATATCATGGCATATTTCTTTGTTCTGCACATTTCTACAGCCTTTATGCCACTGTCTGCCGTATCCACATCCAGTCCGTAATGTTCCATACTTTTTTCTGCCATTTTTAAATTGACTCTGTTATCGTCAACCACAAGAACACTGACATTGCTTATTTTCATATTGCCCAGTCCGGAGTCATCAACAACCACACCCTTGCCTGAATAATCTCTGTTCATTTCTTCGTATGCCATAGCCTTTTGAACAATAGTTACCGTAAATGTGGAGCCTGCTCCATACCGGCTTTCTACCTGTACATCTCCTCCCATAAGTGTTACAAAGCCTTTAACTATGGCAAGTCCCAAACCTGTACCTTCCTTGCCATAATTGACGGTCTTATCTACCTGTGAAAAGGTTTCAAACAGTTCCTTCTGGTCTTCCTTTGTTATACCGATACCTGTATCTGATACTTTAAACTCCAGCTTAACCTGATCATTTACTTTGCTAATGACTCTTGCATTTAAGGCTACATAACCTTCATTTGTATATTTTATGGCATTGTTCAAAAGATTTATAAGAATACCTCTTATTCTTACCTTATCACCATACATCTTTGCAGGCATATCCGCCGATACACTCATTTTGAAGTCAAGTCCTTTCTTATTTGCCTGCCCGTTTATAATAAGAAATACATCATCAAACAATGCCCTGCTGTAATATTCACCACAAACAAGCTCCATCTTTCCTGATTCTATCTTTGAAATATCAAGTATGTCATTTATAATGGCAAGAAGATTATGGGATGCTGATTTTATATCTGACACATAATCCCTTACCGTAGGACTTATCTCCTCAGCCAATGCCAGCTCCGAAAAGCCTATAATGGCATTCATAGGCGTTCTTATTTCATGTGACATATTTGCAAGAAAAGCACTTTTTGCATTGTTTGCTGCATCTGCTGCCTTCATAGCCTCTTTCAAATCTTCCATATTTTTCATTTTTTCTGACATATCATTTACTATGATGATATAGCCTATAATATCACCATAATTATCCTCTATTCTGTTTACTGCAAGGCTGCAGTACAGTCTGTTATTACGACATACTGCATCTACCTCACGGTGCTTTTCATCTATTGAGAAAACCTGCTTTTCGTCTATATCGAAGAATTCACTTATGCTTATATTTTCTTTTCTTAAGGTGTCCCTGTCACATTCAAAAAACTCTACAGCCGCATCATTTACTATGTGAAGCTTCTTATCTATATCATAAAGAAGCACCGGCACTGACAATGAATAATATATAAATTCAGACATATTGTCTATATTTATATGTGACCTGCTTATAATAAGCGTAGCTGAATACAGCACAATCAATGCCCAAAACTGTGTAAGTGTGCTGCCCGGAATAGCCTCTATGCCAATCATCGGGAAAATGGTATCCAATATCATACCAAAAAGCATAATTATCTCTACTGTAAGAAATTTTTTTCCGAATGCCTTTATTCTTTTTTTATCAGAACGCTTAATCATATACATTATAACTAAAAGCATATTTGCTGCCACCCATACTGTATACAGCGTATACAGGTTATTTGCAAACCCCTGCCTGAAATGATATGTCATACCCATAGAACCGTATTTAAAGATAATCTGACTTTTTCGTGTCATTATAAGATATACTACTATACCTGTGAAGGCTATTCCATTGAAAATATATTTATGTTTTTTCTTTATGTCTGCAATAAAGCATATAAGTATCTGTGCTGCTATAAGATACATAAACACTCCCACCATACCAACAGCTCTGCATATAAAGGCATAGTCAGAATCAGTCTGTAAAAACAGCGCAGCAAAGCCTATGCTCCATATGGCACTGCCTAAGCACAT